>CAZDXI010000171.1:0-6476 GCA_964509095.1 uncultured Rhodobacterales bacterium | reverse complement strand
GTCAGACCAATGCGGGCATAACAACCCAGCGAATTGCAGAACTGGAACGGATAGCGTTTTGCGCGCCCGCCATCGATGGTCACGGTCAACTGGTTTTGCAATGCCGTTTCCAGCGGGACGATAACAGTCGCTCCAGCCTTGGCCTGACCGCTGCCGGGCAGGCGGAACAGGGAAAACTCAGCAACGGGAACACCTTCGCCGTCATCCATCAACTGATACATCTGGCAGGGATCGTCTTCGGGCTTTTCAGTGCGCAGGCAGCGCATCTCGAACGCGCCGATTTCCTCGCGCACATAGGGTTGTCCGATATCGCTGGGTTGTTGGGCATCTTGGCCCATGCTCAATTGGCTTTCGACCTGCGAAGACGTGTTGGATTCTGCGTCTTCGGTTGTTGTCGTTTGCGCCCAAACGGTGCTGCCTGTGATCAGAGTACCGCCCAAGGTCACCAATGCTGCGAATTTAGAGACTCGGTTCTTAAACATATTGCGTCCATAGCCTTCATTTGTTTGTCCGCGATTTAACATGCTCCGACCCGAATGTCAGGGCAGATCAACACAGATTCCAGCTGACTCACGCAATATTTTGACGTGCCTGCGTCGTAAGGCGCAAAATATGTCTCAGAATAAGAAAAAGGGAGCGCGTGGTGCTCCCTTCAACTTGTTCTCCCCGTCGGACTGGCCGACCTTTTATGAGCAGTACGTTACGAAAGCGTCCACAAGCCGTCAACAGCAAATAACGAGCAAACCCATCACATTTGGTAATCCGCCTAAATCATATCGGAAAAACGAAAAAAGGCCGCACCACAAGGGCGCGGCCAGTCTGACAGGGAGGAAGTGTTCCAGACCAGGAGGACATGTAGGTCCGGAACATGTTTCACTATGGCCCACAGGTATTAACAATGTATGTTCCGGGCGAACTCACTTCGCGATCAGGGGCGCAAAATATGGAAAATCATATCTTTCTGGGCGGCGGCGGGCCGGACTACGGCGAAAAGCAGGGGCTGAACCTGGAATACGCCAACCGGCACGGGCTGATCGCCGGTGCAACAGGGACCGGGAAAACCGTGACGCTCCAGATCCTTGCCGAAGGGTTTTCCAATGCCGGAGTGCCGGTGTTTCTGTCTGACGTGAAGGGCGATCTGTCGGGGCTCGCCAAGTCCGGTAGCGCCAATCACAAGCTGCACACGCCCTTCATAGAGCGCGCCGCAAAGATCGGTTTCACTGATTTTAGCTACGAGTCATTCCCGGTGACCTTCTGGGACCTGTTCGGAGACCAAGGCCACCCGGTGCGCACCACCGTGTCCGAAATGGGACCGCTGCTGCTTGCTCGCCTGTTGGAACTTACCGACGCGCAAGAAGGTATCCTGAACATCGCGTTCCGCTTGGCAGATGAAGAAGGCCTGCCACTGCTTGACCTTAAGGATCTGCAATCCTTGCTCGTTTGGGTTGGCGAGAACCGCAATGATCTGTCGCTGCGCTATGGCAATATCTCCACCGCGTCTGTTGGTGCGATCCAGCGCCGTTTGCTTGTGCTGGAAAACCAAGGAGGCGCAAAGCTGTTTGGGGAACCCGCGCTGGCACTGTCTGACCTAATGCGCACAATGGCCGATGGGCGCGGGGCAGTGAACATTCTTGCCGCGGACAAGCTGATGCAGGCGCCCGGACTTTATTCCACGTTCTTGCTCTGGCTCTTGTCGGAACTCTTCGAAGAACTGCCCGAAGTCGGCGACCCGGACAAACCCAAGCTGGTGTTCTTCTTTGACGAAGCGCACCTGCTGTTTGATGACGCGCCCAAGGCGCTGGTGGATAAGGTCGAACAGGTTGCGCGTTTGATCCGCTCCAAAGGTGTTGGTGTGTATTTCATCACCCAGAACCCCGCTGACGTGCCCGAAGACATCCTTGGCCAGCTTGGCAACCGCGTGCAACACGCCCTGCGAGCCTTTACCGCGAAGGACCAAAAGCAATTGCGTATGGCCGCGGACACCTATCGTCCCAACCCGCGCTTTGAAACCGAAGATGCTATCAAGGAAGTCGGCGTGGGGGAGGCCGTGACCTCGATGTTGCAAAAGAAAGGCGTGCCTGGGATTGTCGAACGCACCCTGATCCGCCCACCATCCTCGCAACTTGGCCCAATCACCAAGGCCGAACGCAAACAGGTGATGGCTACCAGCAACTTGGCTGGGAAGTATGATGCGGTTCTCGACCGAAACAGTGCCTTCGAGATCCTGAAAAAACGCGCAGAACAAGCCGCGGCCGAAGCTGCAGCGGCCGAAGCAGCCGAGGAAGAAGCAGAAGCGGAAGAACCCCGTCTCAGAGAGTTCAACCAAACCAGGCGTTACTCCGGTACGCGCGTCAAACGCTCCACCTCCCGTCGTACACGCAAGACCGAAGGGTTGGGTGCTGCTGTGGCTCAGGTCGTGATCAAGGAACTTAAAGGCACCACGGGCAAGCGCATCGTGCGCGGTTTGCTTGGAAGCCTGTTCAAAGGTCGCTGAGACGCGCCTTGGCGTCCAAAAACGCCTGAACATCGTCAAGATAGGTTCGGCTGACGGGCAATTCCCGCCCGTCGCTGAGCAGTGCCCAGTTGCGTGTTCCCGCACGGCGCGCGCTTTGCAATTGATCCGCCGCGACCCAATGTGACCGGTGGATGCGCAACCCCGCAATGCCGTCGAGTTCCTCCAATGCATCCGCAAAACGCATCAGGATCATCTCGCTGCCATCGGTGCTGGTGACCTCGACGTAATGGTCCTGCATCGACAACGAGATCAACTGCGTTTCCGGCCCTACATGACCCATGCGTTTGAAAAACGCCGGCATGTCCGGGAAACTGTCATCGCTCGTCCCCATAAAGGACAGGGGCGAGGTTTCTGCATTCTCGGTGGGCGGAAGGTAGTCTGCCTCGTAGGCCATCGCCTGCTGACGCCACAGTTCCACGCAACTGACGAACACGCCAACCAGTGCCACTTTGAGCCACAGATAGAGGACCGGAAAAAAGCCCAGCTCGACCGGGTTTTCACGCATCAACCAGTACATCAGGAAAACAAGCGCCGCACCGGGAACTGCGGCAATCGCGGCACCAGCCGCAATCGCCGGATAGATCGACACCCGCCCATCCTGCGTCAGCCGCGACATGACGAACTTGATGCACAGCACCATGCACAAACCAACGCCAAAACACAGGACACCCCAGTAAACCAACCGAGACGGGAACCGCAGTTCGGAATACGTGCCGAACGGTCCAAGCACAGCGAGCCCCACTGTTGCCAACGCAAAAAGGAACAGATCCCGGGAAAGCCCGCTATGGTAGAGTTTTTCGCGCATCGTCAAATTCTGATACGACATTTCACGAAGAATGGTCAATTTTCACGAAAGCAAATTTGTAAATTTCGTAATCTGGAAGGAAACTGTTGCATGTGAGTGGGCGATGGCCCGAACATAAAAAGTCCTTTTCAGCAGGTAACTTATTTCTGGGAAAGAGGCGGTGCAGGCTCCATTGGAGCGCGTATGCATCGCCTCTTTTTCATTTTTGCACGGTGAAAAACGCGCCGTAAGCGTTGCTCGGTCGCGCGAACGTTCAAACAAGGAAGGGCAGGAGCAAATGTGCCGAATGTCAGGTGTGAATGTCCCAACGCTTTGCGCAAGCTGCGTCGTTCTGCGGGCGTGAAGCTGCGAAACATGCGCGGGCCAAGCAACATAGTTTCAGAGACAAGACCATTCGCACGGATCAACACGTGGCGATCACAGACGATATGCCACCATTGAACACAATCCCGTTCATGCATCACGTGCACTCCACGCAGATCGGCCAGCGCCTTGGCAGGGACAAGGGCTGGCGTCATCTCTTCAAACTGTTTGGGCAGACCCAGCGCGATACGGTGCTGGCTTGACACCACAAGGTCTCGTGTCGGGGCCAATGGGCCTGCCGCACGCGCACTAAACCGAACCGGAGGCGATGGGTCGTCGCGCTGGAACGTCTGGGACTTTGTCCAGATCCATCGAACCGGGGCAGGTGGTCCATCGATCACACGCAGCACATCCCCAACTCTCAAATTCTCAATCCGAACGGGTCCACTTACTGTGTCGATCCACGTTCCGCGCGCGTAACAAGCCGGGATCGTCCCTTTGTTCTGGCTGGTCTGGGTGTAATAAGTCGCCCCACCATCATCGCTTTGCAACGATTGCCCCGATGTCGCAGCGGAGCCAACACTCGTGCTCGTCAATCCGGAAGCATCTCCACCGGTGGCAGTCACAGTGTTCCCATCCCAGGACACAAACTGCAGCACCGTGCCCGTTCCGTCGACCAAAGCCAGCGCATCATCCGGGTACATGACACCTGTTGGATCACCGCTGGAATCAAAGCTCGGGTTCGAGCTGTCGATCACATAAACATCATGCCCTGCCATCGTCGCTTGCACAGTTCCGAGCGGAAAGCTGTAGGTTAAGTTGCCCCCAGCATCGTACAATTGCACCGTATAACCAGTCACATTCGTGCCAGTCGGTACGGCGACCTCGATGAACTCATCCGCATCGACGCCAAAATAGTCGATTTCCGACAAATAGCTCGGCATAGGTTTGATCCAGTTAGCAAGATCACAACCTAGCGAAGCGGCCTTAAGGTTACGCGAACAGGCGGTTCGAAAACCGCCCAAAAGTGTCTAAAATTGCTACTTCTCCGGGATCAACCCACGCGGGCTGAAGCGCAGCACAAGGATCAGGATGATGCCCATCGTCAAAAGCCGCATATGGGCGGCACTTTCGATCAGATGGTCTTTCAACCAATAGCCATCGGCCATACCCGCCGTGATCAGTTGCATCAGCCACAAGCCAATGGGTTCGACCTGCACCCATAGGAACCAGATCAAGAACCCACCAAGCACAGCGCCAAAGTTGTTGCCCGATCCGCCCACGATCACCATGACCCAGACAAGGAAGGTAAAGCGCAAAGGCTGATACGAGGCCGGGGTGAGTTGCCCGTCCAGCGTCGTCATCATTGCCCCCGCAATCCCGCAAACAGCGGAGCCTAGGATGAAAATCTGCAAGTGCCGCGCGGTGACGTCTTTGCCCATCGCTTCGGCCGCGACTTCATTGTCGCGGATCGCACGCATCATACGGCCCCACGGGCTTTTCAGCGCCAGTTGCGCGGCCACCAGTACAAGTATCAGCACTGCTGCGAACAGCAAGGAATATCCAAGCTTTACGTAGATGGTCGAGAACGTGACCGGGTCCATTCCCCAGCTCGCCGCGCGCTCCAAAAAGGCAGGGTCGTTCTGCAGATCGACTTCATAGGGAACAGGGCGGGGCAGT
Source organism: uncultured Rhodobacterales bacterium (assembly GCA_964509095.1). GTDB lineage: Bacteria > Pseudomonadota > Alphaproteobacteria > Rhodobacterales > Rhodobacteraceae > Aliishimia. The sequence continues at coordinate 1,173 of CAZDXI010000171.1, read as the reverse complement.
CCGACGACGTTTTTCACGCCGCGCGCCATCCAGTCCTCGTTCTTCATGATGTAGATGATGATCTCCGCAATCCCCAGCGTCGCAATCGCAAGGTAATCCGAACGCAGGCCCAGCGCTGTCTTCCCGATGATCCACGCCGCCCCGGCCGCCAGCAGACCGCCCACAGGCCAGGCGACCAGCACGGGCAGGCCAAGCCCGCCAAGATACCCGGTGGCTGCCGGATCCACGCTTTCAATAGCTTCCACGCCGCCGTCAAACACACGCCGGAAGATCACAAACCCAATCAAGAGCAGCGCCGTCAGCACGAGCGTGCGCACGCGCCCTGGTGCCATGCGTTTTACGGTCATCACTGCTGCAATGATCGTTACGGCGCCCAACAGCAGCCCTAACAGCACGCCAGCACCGCCCGCGCGCCACGCCTCTGGCACCGGTGGCATGGACACCAGCACCGTGGCCAGCCCGCCCAGCGCGACAAAGCCCATCACGCCTACATTGAACAGACCAGCGAAGCCCCATTGCAGGTTCACGCCAATCGACATGATTGCAGAAATCAGTCCCATGTTCAGGATAAACAGGGCGGAGTTCCAGCTTTGCATGAAACCGGTCGCCGCGATCATAGCTGCCACGATCCCGAACAGCAGAGTATTCTTCATCACATCGTTCATACCGCTTTCCCCGCAAACAGCCCCGTGGGTCGGAACAACAGCACGATCAGCAAGATCACGAAGCTAACCGCGAATTTGTAATCCGTGGACATGAGTTGCGCGAGCCCGCTCGGCTCCAACGCTTCCGGCATGGCGTAGGTCAGCACCTTCTTCCATGCGTATGTGACGAGTACCTCAGAAAACGCGATGATGAAGCCCCCGCAATGGCACCCAACGGATTGCCAAGCCCGCCTACAATCGCTGCGGCAAAGACCGGCAGCAGCAGTTGCAGGAACACAAACGGCTTGTAGGACTTATCCAGCCCATAAAGCGTGCCCGCAATCGTCGCGAGCGTTGCCACAATGATCCACGTAACCATCACCACGCGTTCGGGGTTGATCCCGCTCAGCAGAGCGAGGTCTTCGTTATCCGAATAGGCCCGCATAGACTTCCCCGTGCGCGTCCGGTTCAGGAAATAGAACAGCAGCGCCACTGCGATGATGGCCACGACCACAGTGATCCCTTGTGT
>CAZDXI010000170.1:0-6500 GCA_964509095.1 uncultured Rhodobacterales bacterium | reverse complement strand
TCATCCATCAGGAATGCCTTGGGCTCCAGTGTCAGCGCCACTGCGACCTCCAGCAACCGACGTTGCCCGTGGGACAACTCGCCTGTGCGCGCCGTGCGGTGGTCCTCCAGCCCGACACGCTCCAACGCGCTTTCGGCCCGGGCCACCAGTGCTCGGTCCGACATAACGGGCCGGAAGAACCGCCACGGTGCGCCACCCTGCCCCAACGCGCCCAGAACAGCGTTTTGCAGCACGGTATGTTCCATCGCCAGCGACGAAATCTGGAATGTACGTCCCAATCCAGCCCGCGCCCGCGCAGGTGTGCGCCAGTTGGTAATTTCCTGCCCCGCGAAGAAAATCTGCCCGGCAGAAGGCACATGTCCGCCCATGATCAGTTTGACCAGCGTGGACTTGCCCGCCCCATTCGGCCCGATCAACGCATGGATTTCGCCGGGGTGCAATTCAAGTGAGACATCGTCAGTGGCCTTCAGTGCGCCAAAGGATTTGGACAGGCCCCGTGTTTGAAGCAACGCATCACTCATGCGCCACCTCCCGCCCCGCCAGCGTGCCGATCATCCCACCGCGCGCGAACAGAACCACCAGCAACAGCAGTGCTCCGACATAGATCAGCCAGAACTCGGTCAGGCCGGACAGCATGTGCTCCAACAGGATAAACAAAGCCGCCCCCGCGACCGGGCCAAACAAGCGCCCCACCCCGCCAAGGATGACGAAAATCATGATCTCACCCGACATCTGCCAGCTGAACATAGTGGGCGACACAAACCGGTTCAGGTCCGCAAACAGCGCCCCCGCAAGCCCTGTGATCGCGCCGGAAATGACAAAGGCTACCAGCCGCAATCGGTAAGGCGTCAGGCCCACAGTCTCCACCCGTTCCGCGTTCTGTCGCGCAGAGGCCAGCGCGAGCCCAAAGGGGGAGCGTTCAATCCGCCCCGCAAGCCACAGCACCCCTGCCAGAACCACGAAACACAAGCCAAAGAACTGGATCGGCACCAGCGTGTTCAGGCCCGGAAATCCATTGCGCACATAGATGCTCAAGCCGTCCTCGCCCCCATAGGCAGGCCAGGAGATCGCGAAGTAATAAAACATCTGAGAAAACGCGAGTGTGATCATGATGAAGTAGACCCCGCTGGTGCGCAGGGACAGCGCGCCAATCGCGAGTGCCGCCAGGGCCGAGGCGATGACCGCCACCAACCAGATCACAGGCATCGATTTGGTGCCTTCGATCAGGAATGGGACTTCCATCAACGGCACGTAGTTCTGCGCGTGACTCGCAAGGATGCCCATCGCATAGCCGCCAATCCCGAAAAACGCCGCATGGCCAAAACTCACCAGCCCGCCGATACCCAAAGCGATGTTCAAACCGACTGCCGCCAGCGCGAGGATCGCGACCTTGGTCGCCAGCGTGATAATGAACGGCTCATCCAGTTGCAGCGCGATCAAAGCTGTGACCGGCAGCATCAAGAACAGCGCGATATTGATCAGGCGCGCGCGGGTCATGCTTGCGCTCCGAACAGGCCAGTGGGGCGGAACAGCAAGACCGCCGCCATCAGGATGTAGATCGCCATGCTGGCAAGGGCCGAACCAACCGCATTTGCCGTGGCCGGGTCCGCCACCAGCCGTAGCCCTGCAGGCAGCAGCACGCCACCAAGAGTTTCGGTCAGCCCCACAAGCAACGCGCCTACCAGCGCACCCTTGATCGAACCGATCCCCCCGATCACGATCACCACAAAAGCGAGGATCAGCACGGGTTCGCCCATTCCGACTTCCACCGATTGCAGTGCGCCGACCATCGCGCCCGCCAGTCCCGCAAGGGCGGCCCCGAGCGCGAAGATCAGCGTGTATAGCTTTGAGATGTCGACCCCGAGGGCCGCGATCATCTCCCGATCACTTTCACCCGCGCGGATCTGGATGCCGATGCGAGTGCGCGAAATCAGCCCGTAAAGCCCAAGGGCCACAACAAGTCCCACCGCGATGATCAACAGCCGATAAGCCGGATAAACGATCCCGCCCGGCAGCGTGACCGGCCCGGCCAGCGCACTTGGCACATCAAGGTACAAGGGAAACGATCCAAAGACCCAGCGCGTGCCCTCGCTGAAGATCAGGATCAGCGCAAAAGTGGCGAGCACCTGATCCAAGTGGTCACGGTCATAGAGCCTGCGGATCACGGTCAGTTCCACAATCGCCCCCGCCGCCGCAGCCCCCGCCATCGCGGCAACCAGTGCCAGCACGAAAGACCCGGTCGCCGCTGCTGTGGCCGCCGCTGCAAAGGCTCCGACCATATAAAGCGAGCCGTGGGCGAGGTTGATCAGCCCCATCACGCCGAAGATCAGCGTGAGGCCGGCCGCCATCAGGAACAGCATGACACCGAATTGCAGCCCGTTCAGGACCTGTTCGATCAGAAGGATGGTGCTCATGTCAGCCGTGTCACCAACAGTTTCGCTCCAAGCCCAGCAAAGGCCAAAGCCGTCAGCCCGTTGATCCAGCGTGCGAACCGGCGATAGACGGCCACCGGCCCTGCGCGTGAAAACAACACAGCGTATCCCAAAAAGACCACTGCGCTTTGTATCCCAATCGCCGCAACCACCAGAGCAAGTTCAACGATGGTCATATCGGGTGTCAGAACAACAGCGTAAAGAGCGCCAAAGAACAGGTAGGCCTTGGGGTTCGTCAGGTGCAGCAACAGTCCGCGCCGATAAGCCCCTTTCTCAACCGCACTGCCATCTGTTGTACCGCCGCGATAGGCTGCACGCGCGGCTTTGAACGCAAGCCACAACAAGTACGCAGCCCCGATGTAACGGACGATCTCCAACGCCCATTCGAACTGCAGCGCCAAGGCTCCAAGCCCTGCCGCCGCAGAAATCGACCAAAACAACGATCCCGTCAGGACACCCGCCGCCAGAAACAGCGCCGGGCGCTTGCCCTTACTCATGGCAGTTGTTGCAATCGCCAGCGTTGCCGGCCCGGGAGAGGACGACGCCACAAGCGCTGCGAACAACACCATGGGAAGGATCGTCAAGACGTCCATGGGATCAGAGCTTGCACTCTGCCGCATAAGCGTCGGTATGATCCGTGGCGGCGACACCAACGATTTTGTTGGTGACGATGTCGCCTTCCTTCACGACTTCACGCATTAGGATGTCCTGAATGGGATGGTTGTTGGTGCCAAACGCAAAATCACCACGTACGGACTGGAAGTCGGCCGCTTTGAGGGCGGCGCGGAAGGCATCGGCGTCGCTGACATCGGCCTTGGCCGCCGCGGAGGCGAGCAGGAGACCTGTGTCATAGCCTTGTGCGGCGTAAACCGATGGCAACCGCCCATATTCGGCTTGGAACGCGGCCACAAAATCTGCGTTGCCCGGTACGTCGAGGTCTTTGGACCAATGTGCCGTGTTCTTCACACCAAGTGCGGCCTCTCCGATCGCGCCAAGGATACCTTGATCAAAGGAAAACGCAGGCCCCATGACAGGCTTGTCCGCGCCTGATCCGGCATATTGCTTCATGAAGGAAATCCCCATGCCGCCCGGCAGGAAGTAATAGACCATGTCTGCATCTGCCGCGCGAATCTGCGCGATCTCGGCAGCGTAATCCTGCTGGCCCAGCTTGGTGTAAACCTCAGCTGCGACATCGCCTTTGAAGAAACGCTTGAAGCCAGCGATCATGTCTTTGCCCGCCGGGTAGTTCGGGGCCATCAGGAACACTTTTCCAATGCCATTCTCAGACGCCCAGTTGCCTGCGGCCTCGTTGAACGCATCGTTCTGCCAGCTGACCACGAAGTAGTTTTCATGGCAGCCCTTGCCCGCGAGTTGGGAAGGCGCGGCATTGGGCGAGATATAGAACTTGCCCTGCGCGGTGGAGGCCGGAACCACGGCCATTGCGAGGTTGGACCAAATGATCCCGGTCATCACGTCAACTTTTTCAGACTGGATCAGCTTGTCAGCCAGTTGCACGGCGATCTCGGGCTTGCGCTGGTCGTCTTCGACGATCAGTTCGATATCACTGTTGCCTTTGGTTGCCAGCATAAAGCCGTCGCGCACATCGATGCCCAGACCCGCACCACCACCAGACAGAGTGGTGATCATGCCGACTTTGACGGCGTCAGCGGCACCCATTGAGGCCGTTGCGGCAAGGCCAGCGGCCAGTAAAAGACTACGAAGTTTCATTGTGTTCTCCCTGAAGATAACTGGCCTTTTGGCCTTTTTGTATATGTAGTGAGGCGTATTGATCTCACTTCGTCAAGCGCTCAGGTCACGGCGGCGCGCTCCTGATAAATCGGGTTGTCCCACAAGCGGTCGCGGAACACGGTTTCGATATGTTCCGCCGCGCCGATCACGTCGGCCTCGTCGATGTAAAGCGGGGTGAAACCAAAGCGCATGATGTTGGGCGCTCGGAAATCGCCAATCACACCACGAGCAATCAGCGCCTGCATCGCGGCGTAGCCCTGGGCATGGGAAAAGCTGACCTGAGAGCCGCGCACCGTTCCATCACGCGGGCTGGCCAGTTTGAGATCAGGCACGCGGGCCTCAACCTCGGCGATAAACACCTCTTGCAAGGCCAGAGAGGCCGCGCGCAGGTCAGACATGTCGACCCCATCCCAGACATCCAGTGCTGCATCAAGTGCCGCCATCTGCAACACGGGCGGTGTGCCGACGCGCATGCGCGACGTTCCCGCGCCAGGGCGGTATTCCAGATCGAAGGCAAAGGGCGCTTCATGGCCCAGCCAGCCCGACAATGCGGGTTCAACCGAGTCCGCCAGATCGGGCCGTGTGTAGATGAACGCAGGCGCGCCGGGGCCGCCATTGAGGTATTTGTAGGTGCAACCCACCGCGAATTCGCATCGCGACGCGGCCAGATCAACGGGCAGCGCGCCTGCAGAATGGGCGAGATCCCAGATCATCACCGCCCCCGAAGCATGCGCCAGTTCAGTGATCGCCGCCATATCGTGCATGCGACCCGTGCGGTAATCCACGTGTGTCAGCATCACGGCGGCAGTGTCCTCATCGATCTCTTGCGTGATCGCCTCGGGTGCGACAGTGACCAGTTCGTAGCCCTGATCCAGGGTGTGGATCAGCCCTTGCGCCATATAAAGATCGGTCGGGAAGTTCCCGGTATCGCTGAGGATTTTCTTGCGGCGAGGGCGCATTTTTAACGCAGACGCCAGTGCTTGATAGACCTTGATCGACAGCGTGTCCCCCATCACGACCGAGCCGTTGGGGGCTCCGATTAGAACACCAATGCGATCGCCAACACGTTCGGGTTGCGCCATCCATCCGGCCTTGTTCCAGCCCCGGATCAACAATTCACCCCATTCGTCCGTCATGCAAGCCGCCACGCGGGCTGCCGCGCTTTTTGGCAACGGTCCAAGCGAGTTACCATCAAGGTAAATGACCCCTTGGGGCAATTCGAACAGCTCTTTTCTCAGTACACTCACAATGCGCCCCTTACGTGCCAAAGTTCCGGAAACAGCTCTACTTCCAACATCTTGCGCAGGTAGGAAACCCCTGCCGTGCCACCCGTGCCACGTTTAAAACCGATTATGCGTTCTACCGTCGTCACATGATTGAACCGCCAGCGACGGAAGTAATCTTCGAGGTCCACAAGTTTTTCGGCCAGTTCGTAAAGCTCCCAATGGGTGCGGGGATTTTCGTAGACGGTCTGCCACATGTCCTGCACGTCTTGTTGGGGCGCCCACGCGGTCTGGCTCGGCGCGCCGGGGTCGAACCCGTGCCCCACTCCCTCTGACAGATGCCTCAAAGCCACCTGATAGAGGGAGAGCTGGGCAAGTTCATCTGTCAACGCCTGCAGGGCTTTGGGTCGATGTTCATGCACTTTCTTCAATGCGGTCTGTCGGTTGCCAAGAAGGTATTCGATCAAGCGATACTGGTGCGACTGGAAGCCAGAGGAATTGCCAAGGCTCGGCCGGAATTCGGTATATTCGCTGGGTGTCATGGTGCGCAGAACGTCCCACGCTCCGTTCAATTGCTCAAATATCCGCGCCACCCGCGCCAGCATTTTGAATGCAGGCTGCATATCCCCGGCCACAATCCGTTCGCGTGCCGCCTGCAGTTCATGGATCGCTAACCGCATCCAAAGTTCAGATGTTTGGTGCTGAATGATAAACAGCATCTCATCATGTGCGCCAGACAGGGGATGTTGAGCACCAAGCAAACCGTCGAGCCGCAGGTAATCGCCATAGGACATGTCCTGCGAGAAATCGAGCTTGGCATCGTGGTGGTCGATCATGTGTCTTGCCTCAACCGGAAGCGCTGGATTTTGCCAGTCTCTGTCTTGGGAAGTGCGTCGATGAATTGGATGTCGCGTGGGTATTTGTAAGGCGCAATGGTCGCTTTCACATGATCCTGTAACTCTCTGATAAGAAGGGGAGGATTTGGGTTGTCATTTGTCAGAACCACATGCGCTTGTACGATCTGGCCACGCGCCTCGTCCGGGGCTGCGACGACCGCACATTCGGCGACAGCAGGATGCGATAGCAATGCGGCTTC
>CAZDXI010000169.1:6311-6557 GCA_964509095.1 uncultured Rhodobacterales bacterium | reverse complement strand
ACCGAGATGTGCAAGATGCGGGCCTTCGTCGATCTTTGGGACGAGATCTGCGAAAAACGCTATGGCGTGGACAACCCAAAGATGCGCCGGTTCCGCTATGGTGTGCAGGTGAACTCGCTTGGCCTGACGGAGCAACAGCCGGAAAATAACGTCTATCGTATCCTGATTGAGATGCTAGCCGTGACCCTGTCCAAAAAGGCGCGTGCGCGTGCCGTGCAGTTACCTGCGTGGAACGAAGCGCTCGGT
>CAZDXI010000169.1:0-6288 GCA_964509095.1 uncultured Rhodobacterales bacterium | reverse complement strand
GGGATGGACGGCGCCATTGGTGCAATTGACTATATGAAGTCGCAACTGGTGGAGAGTAACTCCGAACGGCTCAACCGGATTGAAGCGGGCGAAACCGTCGTTGTGGGCGTGAACAAATGGCAGCAAGGCGAGGTATCGCCTTTGATGACCGGTGATGGCGGAATCATGGTCGTGGACCCGGCCGTGGAGCAGGAACAGATCAACCGACTGGATGCTTGGCGGGCCGATCGTGACGATGCCGCCGTGAAAGCCGCGCTCTCTGACCTGCGGACAGCGGCGAAAGAGGGAACGAACATCATGCCTGCCTCCATCGCTTGCGCGCGCGCTGGCGTCACGACGGGCGAATGGGCCGCGCAGATGCGCGCCGTGCATGGTGAATATCGCGGGCCCACCGGTGTTTCGATGGGCCGGTCCAACAAGACCGAAGGGCTCGACGATATCCGCGATGCGGTCGATGCGGTCAGCGACAAGCTGGGGCGTCGCCTGAAGTTCCTTGTCGGGAAACCGGGGCTGGACGGGCATTCCAACGGTGCGGAACAGATTGCTGTTCGGGCGCGCGACTGCGGGATGGATATATCGTATGACGGCATCCGCCTCACGCCCGAGGAAATCGTAAGCGGTGCGGTTGAGGACGAAGCCCATGTCATTGGCCTGTCGATCCTTTCTGGGTCACACCTGCCGCTGGTTGAGGACGTTCTGACGCGCATGCGCGCCGCCGGTCTTGGTCACGTGCCAATTATTGTGGGCGGGATCATCCCGGATGAAGACGCAGACGCTCTTCGCGCCATGGGTGTGGCGCGGGTCTACACCCCGAAAGACTTCGAGTTGAATACGATCATGTCAGATATCGTGACCTTGGCCGATCCAAAGGCAGTTGCCGCCGAATAGGCTGAATTACACCTGACACAACAAAGAACGGCCCGCTCCATTGCAGCGGGCCGTTTTTCATTTATGCTAAAGAAATCAAACAATTCTCGGGAAAATAGAAAATGGCAAACGACCTGAAATCCATGTCCAAGAAGCAATTAGAGAAATTGCAAAAGGATGTGCAAAAGGCGTTAAAGAGTATCCAGACTAAAGAGAAACGTGAGGCGAAGAAGGCAGCTGAAAGAGCAGCTGCGAAATTTGGCTTCTCCCTGTCTGAATTGACAGACGCCGGGACGGCGAAACCGGGGCGCAAGAAAAGCGGTCCGAAAACCGTGGGCAAAGCGAAATTCGCCAATCCTGACGACCCAAAACAAACCTGGACCGGGAAAGGGCGTCAGCCCACATGGTACAAGGCCGCAATGGACGCGGGTAAAGACCCGAAATCGTTGGAAATCTGAGCCAATGACCGTTCATATCGGTGCAAATGCCGGGGAGATCGCGGAGACCGTGCTTCTTCCCGGAGATCCTTATCGCGCAAAATGGGCCGCCGAGACGTTTTTGAAAGACGTCCAACTGGTGAATGAAGTTCGCGGGATGTTGGGATTTACCGGCACTTGGAACGGAAACCGGGTGACCATTCAGGGCAGCGGCATGGGTATGCCTTCCCTGTCCATTTACGTGAACGAATTGATCCGGGAATATGATGCCAAAACGCTGATCCGAATTGGGTCTTGCGGAGGCATGCAGCCGCATGTGGGCATCCGCGATGTGATTATCGCGATGACAGCAAGTGCGGTGAATACCCCGTCGACGACCATTATGAAGGAGTTCAATTTCGCGCCGAGCGCGAATTGGGAACTTTTGTCCGCAGCGGTTGCCGCTGCCGGAACTAGAGACGTCAAAACGCATGTCGGCGGGATTTACTCGTCAGACGTATTTTATGACGAACGTCCCGACTTGAACGAACAAATGACACGGCATGGAATTCTGGGCGTGGAAATGGAAGCTGCGGAGCTGTACACGCTGGCCGCACGGTTTAACCGGCGCGCTTTGGCGGTGTTGACGGTGTCGGACCATCTTCAAACCGGTGACGCGCTTCCTTCGGAAGATCGGGAACGATCCTTCGGAGATATGGTTGAAATCGCCTTGGAAGCAGCCTTCGCCTGATCCTTAAGGCGACCTGAGCGCCACGCAATATTGCCGCAATCTGCTCCTGAATGTCGTCCCAATTGGGGTGCAGACTCACTCTATGCCAGATTGGGTTATTGATCTTTACGTTCTTGTTACAACGCGCGTTCCACGCCCGCGCTCGTTATTCCTGTTCGGGATAATGGGGCTGAGTAGCTACACGTTAATGCAGCCCTTTCGCGACACTTTGCTGGCCTTTGGCTTCTTTCCTGCGGCATTGGCCGCGTTGCTCGGGTATCTGGCGGTGGTTGCGTTGAATCTGCCCCGCGTTGTGTCGCAGATGGGCTCAGATGGTGCGACCAGCCGGATCATTCTCAGCATTGTTCTTGCGATAAGTGCAGCAGCCTTGTTCGCGCCAAACCTGACTTGGGTTCAGCATGGCGTGAGCGGGTTGATCGCCATTTACACCTTGGCATTTATCGCCTTGTTTCTATCACCGCAGCATCGCGGCGGAATTGGATGGTTCGCGGTGAGCTGGAACACCGGGCAACGAAATGCGGCCAACTGGCATGTGGTGCGGCTTGTCGGCCTCATCTTGGGGAATGAAGCCGTCATTCGCTTTGGTAGCCCTACGGATTGGGTCGTCGCGATGGCTTTGGGTCCAATCGCGCTGCATTACCTGATGCATTGGACTGTCATCGCCACACATCCTTACGAGGATGAGGAACGCCAGTTACACGACTAAGCCCCATGCGTGCGGTCATAGCCGCTGACCTGAGCCGCCTGCCACTCTGCCAGAGCACCCTTTGCCGGTGCTAAAGTTTCCACCAGCAATGGGAAACACGCCGCCTCATCGGACGAATGCGTCGTGGAACAATCCCCGCCCGGACAGGCAGACAGGTTTCCAAGCAGATCGATTTCAGCCAGGAATTCGATATGATCCCCCGGGCGCACAGGGCTGGCCTTCATGAAGTATTGGCCAGTATCCCGCGTGAATCCTGTGCACATGAATACGTTCATCACATCATGCACCAGCAATTCGGCCTCTTTGCGAGGAACCCCCATGTAATCCGCAAGTGAACGGGTCAGGTTGGAGTGGCAGCAATGGTGATAGTGATCGCCACCCGACAGCGCGTAATGGGTGTAGGGATCGCAACGCGTGCCGATGACGTCATGTACAGACCCGCCATGTTCGTCGATGCCGTACCAGTTCAGCGTGTCCGCTGTGATTGTGGCCATGGGACGCAGGAAAGGAATGGTGGACCAGAGCTGTTCACCCAAGGTGACATGGGTGCCGTGCAAGGCGCGCGTTTTGCCGGAGTAAAACCGTTCCGTCAGATCCTTCAGATTGTGCAGATTGAGGTCGCCAACCTGAGACCCCTCAACGGAAGAAATCCGAAAGAAATGTCCGGCGGGCACTTCAAAGCAGCGGGCCTCACGCGGCGGGACGAGAACCTCGCCGGTCTTGACAGAACCGTCTCGGACGCGGGCGTAAAGCGCCAAGTCAGGGGTGGGCAATGTCTCTGGCGGGTAACAGACGATGGGCGGCAAGGCACGATGGCGCGCGGCGAAATCGGGATCGGTCATGGGCGGGGTCCTTCTGTGCCGTTTCGCGTAGATTAGGGGTTGCGCTGAAAGTCGCAAGGCCGACCACAATGGCCGACCCGCGCTTTGGATCAGGCGGGTTTGGGCTTGCGCCGGAACCACCCCGGAGCGTCAGGGTCGCCGTACCAGGTTTCATGCCGCGTCGCGAACATTGTTCCCGCAACAGCGACGAAGGCCAGAAGAGAACCTGCAAGCAGCGCATAATCTGTGCTCTGCAAGATCAGGTAGAGCACCGCATAAAGCAGGGTCAGTCCACCACCAAGCCAGATGCCCTTGCGACCAAGACGCAGCGCTCCCATCGCAAATCCGGTGATCAGGAGGATCGTTGCCCCGGCAGCCACCGCATAGGCGAGCGCGAAGCCAATCTGTTCTGCCAAGGCCAGCATCAGGACAAAGAACACAAGCTGCGCAACACCAACAAAGACATATTGCACGGGATGCAATGCAGGCGTGCGACCACGTTCGGCAAGAAACATCGCCAGAAAGGTCAGACCAATGAACATCACCGCGTAACGGGCGGCGCGATAGGATTTCTGGTAGAAATCGTTTGGCTCATACAGGCGCACGCCGAAAGCAGTCTTGTGATGCAGCGCGTTCAGCGGGTCAGCACGGTTCACTTGAGCGACAGATCTGGCAAGGTGTGGGATTTCCCACGTTGCTGAAAACCCGTCGTCGGAAACCTCCCTTGCGTTTGGAAGGAAGGCCCCCACAAAGCTCGGGTGCGGCCAGTCCGATTGCAACGTGATCGTGTTTTCGCGCCCCACTGGAGTGACGTGCAAGTGATCCGATCCAAACATGCCCAGCGTCAGGCGAAAATCGCCCCGCTCGCGCGGATCGCCAATCTGGGCTTCGATCCCTTGTGCATCCTCGCGCGGCTCAATCTGCTGAACAACGCCCTCTCCGTCGGTCAAGCGTGCTGTGCCGCGCAATGACCGATTGGATGTCACAGAAACGACCAGACGGGCCGCGTCCCAATGAATGTCTGCAGCTTGCGACAAACCGAGGCCAGCCTCATCGAATTGGAAATCGAAGGTCGACTCAATCTCCGCAGTGTAAACGGGAACAGAGAAAATTCCGCGCGCGCGGATTTCTGTTTCGGCCCGCATATCGGCCTTGAATTGCGTCGGCAGAATGTAAAGTGGTTCGCGCGCAACCGTGCGGGTTTCGTCGCGGTAGCGGAACTGCAAATTTCCATTCACGTCCTGTTGGTGAATGCCAGTCTCCGGGTCCAACACAGGCAAGCGAACCTGCTCTGTCACATCTTCAGTGACCGGGATCACAAGGACCGGCCCATTCATCGTTTGCGGTCCGCCCCACTCCTGTCCCACAGAACGCGCGGTGTCGCGATTGTAATCTGCGCGCATGTCGATGATGTCGGCCACAAAAACCGCTGGAATTGTCATGAGCAGCACCAGCAACCCCACGACAAAGGCCCTCAGGCCAGTTGATCTTTGCATGTCTGTCCCTCTTTCGTAGTTGTGGGACAGAGCTTGGCTTAGCAGTGTGCAAGGGCGACGTGTGAGTTCAGCAGATTTTGTGCAGAGTTCAGGTTGGGGCGGGCACGAAGCGATGTGCGCGCGGCTCGTCCAGCGTTGCGAGGCTATGACGGGACGGATCATTGCGCGCGTCAAAGGTCACACCGGTGCCTTCGGCGATGCGGTTCATCATGTTGAAAATCGCTGCGATCATGATCGCCTCATACAGCGCACGTTCGCTGACACCAGTCTCAAGAACCGCTTGCATATCTGCTTGCGTCAGACGGTGCGGCATCGTGTTGAGACCTTTGAGGTACCCCAGAACGGCCCGCATCTGCTGGGTCAGATCGGCCGTCTCGGGATCATTGAGCACAGCCTCCAGTGTTTCCGCGGGAATGCCAAACGCTTCAGCATACAGGATATGCCCGCCAAGGCAGAACGAACAGGCGTTCAGGGACGAGACATAGGCCGCGATCAACTCACGATCCGCAATGTCCCATTCGCCGGGACCGCGCAGCACGCTGTCCACATATGGCATCAGAGTCTGGGCATGGCCGGGGAAGGTCTGGAACAGATCGAACAGAGTGCCATCATCAGCAAGTGAAGGGAGTTTGGGCATATTGGTGGGTCCTTTTGGGCAGCCGGGATCTCTCCATCGCACCCGATTGTGGCCCATCGCGCAAGTCCGCAATCGGATCGCGTCAGAGTGATCCGGAGCCTTTGCCCGCCTTGCATGTGTTGGGTGGGCCTTTGGTGGAGGTAAACGCCTCTTCCCCGCAGGCGGCGCAACGGTACTTCCGCAACGCCCCACGATCCCCAGATTTTTCCGCCCGCCAGCGGCACGCGCGCGTGGTTTTCCGCCCCCGCGCGACCCAGAGCATGATCGCGAAGACGATCAGCAGGATCAGAACGATGTGCATCCGATCAGACGGTGCGTTCGACCATCATCTTTTTGATCTCTGCGATTGCCTTGGCGGGGTTCAGGCCCTTGGGACAGGTCTTGGCGCAGTTCATGATCGTATGACAGCGATAGAGCTTGAAGGGGTCTTCAAGGTCATCAAGACGCTCACCCGTGGCTTCATCCCGGCTGTCGATGATCCAGCGATAGGCGTGCAGAAGAGCTGCGGGGCCAAGATACCGATCACCATTCCACCAATACGACGGGCAAGACGTGGAACACGACGCGCACATTACGCATTCATAAAGTCCATCG
>CAZDXI010000168.1:606-6683 GCA_964509095.1 uncultured Rhodobacterales bacterium | reverse complement strand
CTTGCGCGCGATATTCCGGAGGATAGCAACGATGGTGATAATGGTAAGAGACCAGAAGAACCATGTGATGGGACCACGCAACAAGATCAGTGGATCGCTGCCGGACATCAACATGGATTGACGGAAATTGTCCTCCAGCAGCGGGCCGAGAATGAAAGCAATCAGAAACGGCGCGGCGGGCACTTGGAACCGCATCATCAGATACCCGACCCAGCCCATCACGAACATGACTCCGACATCAAAGATGTTATTGTTCACCGCAAAGACGCCATAGATGCACAGCACCAGAACAGCGGGCATCAAAATACGTTTGGGCACGTCTGCCACAAATCGAAAGCCTTTGGTGGCGATGCTGCCGACGACAAACAGGAACACAGAGCTTACGATCAAACCGATAAACAGGCCGTAAATGATGTCTACATTCACAATGAACATCATAGGGCCCGGCTGAAGTCCGTGGATCATGAAGGCTCCGATGATGATCGCAGTGATCACGTCGCCAGGAACACCCAGCGCGAGCAACGGGATCAAGGTTGCGCCCGCTACACCGTTGTTTCCAGCCTCGGAGGCTGCGACGCCTTCGATTTCTCCTTTACCAAAGTTCTCTTTGTTGGGTGATTTGCGACGCGCTTCAGAATAGCTGAGGAACGCAGATGGTGCCGCACCAATCCCAGGGATCGACCCAAGGAATACCCCAATCACGCTGCCGCGGATGATGGATCGGAAGCTGCGCCGATAATCTGCAAAGCTAACTTTGGTGTGGCCTATCGCACGCGCTTTGCCCAAATGCGCGGTTGGGTTCCAAGCCATCGCGATAATCTCGGGGATTGCGAACAGGCCGATCAAAACGGCTATGAAGTTCAGACCACCCATCATGTTGGGATCGCCGAAGGTGAAACGGTTGGTTCCGTAAATCAAGTCCAGGCCGACCGTGGCCAGCAACAGACCCAGCAAGGCCGACAAGGCGCCGCGCAGCAGACTGTCGCCCGAAACGCCGGCGATGATTGTCAGCGAAAACAGGATCAGCGCAAAGAATTCCGGCGGTCCGAAGCTGAGTGCAAAGGACGCAAGCCATCCCGCAAACAGGATCAAAGCCAGATTTGACACAACATCCGCCGTGCAGGACGCCCAAAGCGCCATGCCCAGCGCACGACCAGCTTCCCCCCGTTCCGCCATGGGGTGGCCATCAAGGATCGTGGCGGAGGACGCAGGTGTGCCCGGCGTTTTGATCAGAATGGCGGGGATCGAACCGCCAAAAATGCCGCCCTTGTACACGCCCAATAGCAACAGAATGCCCGTGATCGGCTGCAGAGTGAAAGTGAACGGTAAAGTCAGCGCCACGGCCATGGTCGCGGACAATCCGGGGATTGCTCCGCCCACAACGCCGATACAAATCCCTGCGAACAGGGCAAAGAACGCCTCAAACGAAGACACAACGCTGAGACCCGCCATCAGGCTGTCATACAGACTCATGGTAGCCTCACGAAGTTACCCTGCGGGATAGCGACCCCCGCGACATGGGCGAAAAACCCATATAGCGCGAGGGGGATGACAACCGCACACACCAAAGCAACGATTGGGTGGCGCGTGCGGAACAGAAAAGCGGTGACCGCAAAAACCAACATGCAGGTCCAAACCATACCAAGTCGCGGCAAAGCGAACATAGTCAGCACCATAATGGCCGCCAACATCGCTAGGCGCACCCACGGCTGGCCTTCTGCCGGGTGCGCGGCTTCAGGATCAAGGTGTGGACTGGCCCCGCGCGAGGCCAACATCAAACCAAGTCCGGATATGCCGGTAAGCGCTGTGAGGATGTAAGGCCAAAAGGTCGGTGCCAGAACGATGTTCGGCACATTGCTTGGTGACGAAACCCAAATCGGGATTGCAACCAGCGCGAGGAACAACGCCGCGATACACGCGCCGATCCCAAGTCGCAATTGAATGGCCTTTGGTGACACGAACCTTAGTCCCCCAATCAAACATGCGGCCGCCCGAGAGGCAGCCGCATTCTGTTGTTTTCAGACCGGATAGGGGCTCAACCCTCGATCCGCATTCCAAGTTCGTCCACCAGTGCGCGGAACACTTCGTATTGGCCCTGGATGAATTCATTGGCTTTGACCGGATCCATCAACTCAATAACCGATCCACGTGCTTCCATGGTTTCCACAAACTTGGCGTCCTGCGTGGCAGCGGCCATCCAGTCCCCCCATTTGGCAGCGACATCGTCAGGCAGGTCATCAGGTCCCGCAATACCGGTCCAACCAACAAGCTTGTTAAGCCGTTCTTTGCCCAGTTCGTTCGCAGTCGGGGCATCAAAGCCAACGACCGGTTCCGGCGTCGTTACCATAAGCGGTTTCAACTGACCGTTGGCCACAAAGCTCGCCAGAGCAGAGGAGTTCGTGCACAGGAAGGTCGCCGTGCCGTTTAGCACAGCCGTCGCAGCCGCACCGCCGCCTTTTTGTGGGATGTGGGTTGCGGCGCCCAGTGGGTCTTCAATCCCGAATTCCTTTAGCACCATCGCGCCCGCGATATGCAGAAGTGACCCAACACCGGAGGAGGAATAGCTGACCCCGCCTTCATTTACCTTCGCGATTAGTTCGTCCATTGAGTTGATCCCCGACGACGGCGCAACCGCACAGGCAACCGGGTTGATCTCGTAAACAGTCACAAACCGGAAATCCTCCAGCGTGTATGGCAGCGTCGCCTTCATCGCCGGGTTAACAGAGTGGGAACCGACCCGCGCGAACAGCATCGTGTAGCCATCCCCTTTGGCGTTTTGCACAGCAACGGACCCTGTTGCGCCCCCTGCCCCAGTTACATTCGCCATAATCAAAGGCTTACCGACGGCAGAGCCTAAAGGATCGGCAATCGTACGTGCGGAAATATCAGTTGCACCGCCAGCGCCATACGGGATCACCATATTGATGGCGCGTTCAGGATACTCGGCCCATGCTGCAGTCGCGCTCAACGCTGCGCCGAAAGCCAGTACAGATGTCAGTTTCGAAAATTTCATCTCAATACTCCCAAATCTCTTTTATCGGCTCCAACTGGTGTGCCTTCCGCCTAGCTTAGGCGTAAGCTATGCTTATACAAAGTGAAAATCGCTTACACCGCAGGAAAGAAATCCTTTCAACAGGTCCTTAGCCGATGACAATCCGATTGTTGCGAACCCTTGTGGCAATAGCTGACACCCGCACCTTTACGGCAGCAGCTGAGGTGGTACACGTGACCCACGCAGCCGTCAGCCAGCAGATGCAAACGCTTGAGGCTGACCTTGGCGTCAAACTGTTCAATCGGAGCACCCGCACCCCAGAATTGACCCCGGTTGCGCATGCGATCGTCGAAAAGGCGCGCAAACTGATCGCGGATTATGACAATCTGGTTCCGTCCGTACTGGAAGATGGTGGCCTCAGCGGGACCGTAGCCCTTGGTGTGCTGCGCACAACTCTGACCGGCCTCACCCCTCAGGCGATGGCGGTTCTAAAAGCAAAATTTCCCCAGATCGGTTTGCACATACAGCCGGGCCTAACTGGCAGCCTGCTGGCCGATGTGGAGCGCGGCAGTCTCGACGCTGCAATTGTCACAAAGCCGCACCTAATGCCGGTTGGCGTGCAGTTTCGTGAAATCACCGAAGAGCCGATGCAATTGATCGCAGCCCTGCAAGAGCCCGAAGACGATCCGATCACGTTGCTGACATCCCGCCCGTTTATCCGCTTTAACCGCAACGCGGTGGTCGGTGCACTGATTGACAACTGGATTCTGTCCAAACGCATTCGCGTGACAGAAACCATGGAACTCGACAGCCCAGAGGCCATCGCAAGCATGGTGCATGCAAATCTTGGCGTGTCGATTGTTCCGGATCGCTGCGTGAAACCCTTTGACGCGGTGCCAATCAAAAGGCTGAGCCTTGGGCCGGATGCCCCCAAACGCACTCTGGTTCTAGTGCACCGGGACAACCACGTGAAAGCGCGTGCGATTGACGAACTCTATGACGCATTGCTGAGCGTGATCTCTTCGACGCCCCGTTGACCTCTTTGCGAAATTACCGCCACTGTCTCGCAGACCAACGCAAAGGACCCCCACATGGCTGGAAGTCAGGACTACGTCGCGGACCCGCGCAACGACAACGTCGAACTCTACCTAAACGGTGACTTTGTACACCGCGACAAAGCGATGGTGTCGGTGTTTGATTCAGGCTGGATCCTTGGTGATGGGGTTTGGGAAGGCCTGCGCAATCATGGCGGTCGTTTGGCCTTTGTGAACCGGCATCTGGACCGCTTGTTTATGGGCGCCAAGGCCATCGACATGGACATCGGCATGTCGAAAGACGCGCTAAAACAGGCGCTTGACAACACACTCGCACATAACAACATGACCGGAGAGGATGGCGTGCATGTGCGCCTGATGATCACGCGCGGGTTGAAACGCACGCCAAATCAGGACCCTCGGCACACAATATCTGGCCCCACGATTGTGATCGTTCCCGAGTACAAGACGTTTGATCCAGGCATCTTGAACACCGGGCTAAAGCTGATGACCTCAACCTTCCGATGCTCGCGCCCCGATATGTTCGATCTGCGGCTTAACACGCATAGCCGGTTGAATTTTATCATGGCTCTCAATCAGGCGATCAAGTTCGGCGCAGATGAGGCTCTGATGCTTGATGATCGCGGGTTTGTGGCCAGTTGCAATGCGACGAACTTCTTTGTCGTAAAGGATGGGAGGGTCATGACTTCGACCGGGCACAGCTGCTTTAACGGGATCACCCGGGCCAATATGATCGAACTTTGCGAGATCCACGGCATCCCGTGCGAGCAGCGCGATTTCAGCCTGTCTTATGTCTATGACGCCGATGAGGCGTTTGCGACCGGTACTTTCAGTGGCTTGACCCCTGTGGCCGAAGTGGACGGCCATAAGCTGCCACAGATCATGGGACCCGTCTCGTCCCGGCTGCGGGATGCCTATTTCGAATACGCAAAGACGGCGGAGTAGGCCTCAGATCACTTCATCCGTGCGATCATCGCTTTCGCCATAGCGTTTCAGAACGGCCGGTTTGGTCCCTTCATAAACCTTCTCCACATTTGCGGCGATCTTGGCGTTTTCGCGTTCGAACAGGCAATCACCGTTCATGTCCGATGCGACGATGAATGGCCCCATCTTGTTGCATTTCAAAACCCACATTGCTTGAGCAAGCCCGAGTTCCTCGTTCCAATGCACGGCCTCCACGCTTTCCACGCCCCGCCCCAACAGTGCGCCCGTGCCATAACCGACGGTGGACAGGTACACCGCGCCATTGGGAACGAAGTACTCCTTGTAGTCCTTCGAGGTCATACCGCCTTTGCCTACGATCAGCTTCGCGCCCGTTTTCTCCATCCACTCGGGCAGCCACTTGGCAAACCGAAAGCTCGCCGTCGCCGTCACAGCGCCCATATCGAAGGAGCCATCGGGATTGATCCTTGCGGCCGGCGAGCAATGGAAATTCGCAGCACTTTCGCTAGGCAATTCCATCGGGACATTCGCCTTGTCCTCCAAAGCGCGCATATAAACGCCCTCCCGCGCCGTATACATCAGCCCGTCAAGGTAGACGACGTCCCCAAGGCGCAAATCGGCAATCGCTTCGGGCGTGGGCGTGGTGGACAGGCGGACTTCGCGGGGACTCATGGCTGTTCCTCTGAATGAGATAGTGGGCCAGCGATTTGCCCATCTGGTAACTGATGTCCGCATTCCGAACACATCTTCGCGCGTGGAGTCCGAAAAGGTTTGCTACAAGCTGGACAGAGACGACCGTAACTTGCTGCCCGAACGACCCAAAGCTGATCCGGATGGTCAACAGTGTCGCCTGTGAGTTTTTCATACGTTGCCAACGCAATCCTCACAGCGGGTGTCTCTCTGTGAGCCTTGCTCAGGCTCGCACTGGTGTCTCTACGGTATTCCTTTATTCCACGCATCATATCTTGAACGAACGGCTCAAAGTCTCGCCACTCATCTTCTTCCAACAATGAGGCGGTTCTTTTCATTTGATAGCAATATGCACGTATCACCATGTCTCACTCCGCCGCCTCGCGCACAGGGTCCCA
>CAZDXI010000168.1:0-596 GCA_964509095.1 uncultured Rhodobacterales bacterium | reverse complement strand
GGCGAGGGGAGAGGGCGTGGCCCTCCAAATGGTTGACCGCGATGAGGGGGATGTCGAGGGACAGGGCCAGACCCTTGGCCCCCATCAACCCGGTAATGACCCCGCCGATCAGGCCCGGCCCGGCGGTGGCGGCGATGGCGTCGAGATCGGACCAGTCCACTCGGGATTCGCGCACGGCCTTGCCCACGATCGGCTCCAGCTTGCGCATATGCGCCCGCGCCGCGATTTCCGGGACGACCCCGCCAAAGGGGCGATGTTCCTCATCCTGGCTCGCCACGATATTGGACAGCAGCTCGACACGGCCATCCGCATGGATGCGGGCGACAGCACGACGCGAGGACAGGCAGAACGCATGCACAGACATGGGCATCCCACCGGTGTGGCAATATCCGACCTCTACATTGCAATCGATCACCATGTTCTTGCCCACAAAGCCCATGGCGCCCATGCCGATGGAATTGCCAAGTTCTTTGAATTCGTCCTCCATCTCGGCAATCTTTGGGTCCGCGTTGCGACT
The DNA here is from genome assembly GCA_964509095.1 of uncultured Rhodobacterales bacterium. Taxonomy (GTDB): domain Bacteria; phylum Pseudomonadota; class Alphaproteobacteria; order Rhodobacterales; family Rhodobacteraceae; genus Aliishimia. Next base: position 79 of record CAZDXI010000168.1, on the reverse strand, counting down.
GCCCACGACCCGGAGGGTGGAGGCGCGCTTGCCCAGCGTCATGCAGATGTCCTTGGACCCACCCAAGCCAATCCCGATG
>CAZDXI010000167.1:0-6708 GCA_964509095.1 uncultured Rhodobacterales bacterium | reverse complement strand
ATCCGTTCACCACGTTGCACCCCAACCTTGGCGTTGTGGCCGTGGATGGGCGCGAGTTCGTTGTAGCCGACATTCCCGGCCTGATCGAAGGCGCGTCGGAAGGCAAAGGCATTGGCGATCGCTTTCTCGGCCACGTGGAGCGCTGCAAAGCCTTGTTGCATCTCGTTGATGGCACGGCGGATGAGCCGGGTGAGGACTATCAGACCATCATCAACGAACTCGAAGCCTATGGTGGCGAGCTGGCCGACAAGCCGCGTCTAACCGTGCTGAATAAGACCGACGCGCTTGGTCCTGAACTAACCGAGATGCAGGCAGAGATCCTATCCAAAGCCTGCGGTGGCCCTGTGATGACGATGTCCGGCGGGTCCGGTGAAGGTGTGACAGAGGTGCTGCGCGCCCTGCGCGATCTGATGGACGGCCCCAAAGACGACGACGCGACAGAGGCAGGACCATGGCGGCCCTAAGCGACGCACGACGCGTCGTCGTCAAAATCGGCTCCGCCCTTTTGGTGGATCGCAACACTGGTGCATTGCGCGCCGACTGGTTGCGTGGACTAGCCGAAGACGTCGTTTGGCTGAAAGAGCAGGGCAAAGACGTGGTGCTTGTGTCGTCCGGTTCTATTGCGTTGGGACGCGGTGTGCTGAGCCTGCCCGCCGCTGAGTTGGCGTTGGAACAATCCCAAGCCGCCGCTGCAGTGGGGCAGATCCGGCTAGCGCGCGCGTATGAAGAAGCCCTTGCGCCTCACGGGATCACCACCGCGCAAGTCCTTGTCACGCTTGAGGATTCCACCGACCGCCGCCGCTACCTCAATTCCCGCGCAACGCTTGAACAACTGCTGTCCCTTGGCGTCGTGCCTATCGTAAATGAAAACGACACCATAGCGACGGACGAAATTCGTTTTGGTGACAATGACCGGCTCGCCGCGCAGATCGCAGTGACCAGTGGCGCGGATGTTTTGGTACTTCTGTCGGATGTGGACGGATTTTACTCCGCAAACCCAGCAACCGACACAACCGCGCATCGCTATGAGACTATCGACAAAATCACTCCCGAGATCGAGGGCATGGCAGGCGATGCAGGCTCTGGCCTGTCCAAGGGCGGCATGAAGACCAAGTTGATGGCTGCGAAAACCGCAACGGCAGCGGGCTGTGCAATGGCCATCACCGAAGGATCGACCTTGCGGCCCTTGCAGGCTCTGGAACAGGGCGCCAACGCGACTTGGTTCACTGCCGGTCTGGACCCGCAAGCCGCGCGCAAGCGTTGGATCGCCGCGATGAAACCGCGTGGAACGATACAATTGGACGCGGGCGCAACTCGGGCACTCTCCAAAGGAAACAGCCTGTTACCGGCTGGAGTTCATGCGGTTTCTGGCAGTTTCGGACGCGGTGACCCTGTCGCTATTCTCGATTCTGACAGCCATCAGATTGGCATTGGCCTGGCCCGCTATACAGCAGATGAAGCCGCACAGATCGCCGGGCACCATTCCAGCGAGATTGAGCACATCCTCGGCTATCCCGGTCGCGCCGCTTTGATCCACCGCGATGACATGGCGCTGTAGTTTGCCCAAAATCTAGGCAGTATCTCTCAAATCTGATATGAGTGGCACTATATTGCTACTTTTTGGGGGATTACTGATGCGCAAATTTGTTTTGACATGTGCTGCACTTGTTTGGTCGACCACAGCGTCTGCGGCGACGTTTGTATATGACTACATTGCAGAATTTGATCGTGTGATTGTGTCTGACCCAACAATCGACACTGTGGTCGACTCGATCCAATCTATGACGGAACTGACGGGAACATTGACGCTCAACGACACGGTCGTTGACACCGGACCAACTGGAATTGCGTATGAAGCGCCGATCCTGACGGTTGATGGCTTTGACTTATCGCCTACGCGGGGATTTTCGGCCTTTGGTGTTCAGAAATTTCCGACATTCGATGATATTTCCGGCAGCACTGCAGTTCCTTCGGCCAGTAGCCTGCTGCAGGACGTCAACTTCATTTTTCGGGATCATACCGGGACAGCACTCAGCAACTTTGACGTGCCGGTTCCGATTGACATCGGTGACTTTGACAGAACAATTCTGCTTTTCTATGCAAATCAGACGGGGGCCAGCGCGCTGGACATCTTGAAGTTCGAACGCGTCGACTACCGGTTCACCTCGCTGACCTTGCGTCCTGTCGCGGCGATACCACTCCCTGCAAGTCTTCCGTTTTTGCTGTTCGGTGCGATGACTTTGGTGTGGGCAGGACGACGCTCGAACAACGGCTAAAACCTGCTTTTTGATTGTGTAATCATCTGCGCTGTCCTATCCGAGAGACCGAAGCCGCAACGAGGATAGGGCAGATGCTCGATACAGCCGACATACACGCAACCATGCAACGCATCGGTGAAGCTGCGCGCGCATCCGCTGCTGACTTGGCCTTTGCCAGTGCGGAACGCAAACATGCCGCGCTGATCTCGGCAGCTGAAAACGTTTGGAAATCCCGCGCCGACATTATCGCGGCGAACGCCAAGGACCTCGATTTCGGCCGCGACAAGGGCCTGAGCCCTGCGATGATGGACCGTCTGATGCTGGACGAAGACCGCATCCAAGGCATGGTCGACGGGTTGCGCGCCATTGCCGAACAACCCGACCCGGTGGGCGAAACCCTTGCCGAGTGGGACCAACCCACAGGGCTGAACATCAAACGGGTGCGCACGCCTTTGGGTGTGATCGGGGTAATCTATGAATCCCGCCCTAACGTGACTGCGGATGCGGGCGCACTGTGCCTTAAGGCTGGGAATGCCGTCATCCTGCGCGGTGGATCGGAATCTTTCCACTCGTCTCAAGCCATCCACGCCTGTCTGCAACAAGGGCTGCGCGATGCGGGTCTGCCCGAAGCGGCGATCCAGCTGGTGCCGACACGCGACCGCGCTGCTGTGTCCGAGATGCTGACGATGACCGACCATATCGACGTAATCGTCCCGCGCGGCGGCAAGGGTCTTGTGGGTTTGGTTCAGCGAGAGGCGCGCGTACCCGTCTTCGCCCACCTCGAAGGGATCGTGCATATCTACATCGACAAAGACGCGGACCCCGAAAAGACCCTGAAAGTCGTGCTGAACGCCAAGACCCGGCGCACCGGCATCTGTGGCGCGGCAGAATGCCTGTTGATCCACGAGGACGCCATGGCGACCATCGGGCAAGGTGTGATCCGGGCGTTGATGGATGCGGGCGTGCGCATTCATGGGGATGACGCGGTGCAGCAGATCGACGGAACCCTGCCAGCAACGGCCGAAGACTGGGGCAAAGAATACCTCGACATGGATATCGCCGCGCGTGTTGTGGCAGACATCGATACGGCTATCGCGCATATCCGCCAGCATGGTTCGGATCACACGGATTGCATCCTGACCGAGGACGCAGGCGCCGTTGCCAAGTTCTTTGAACGGCTAGATAGCGCGATCCTGATGCACAACGCGTCCACCCAGTTCGCGGACGGGGGTGAGTTTGGCATGGGTGCAGAGATCGGGATTGCCACAGGCAAGATGCATGCGCGCGGACCGGTTGGTGCCGCGCAACTGACCAGCTTCAAATACCTTGTGAGTGGTGACGGAACGACCCGGGCCTAAAACCGGATCGAGATGTCTTCCTGACTGAGGGTGGAGCGCAGCTTGCGCGTCTCATCCCGGCAATGCACGGCCAGAAGGGCAAAATGCACCTGTGACGGAGAGATATCGTCCGGGATTTTGCAATCAGCCAGCATCGACCAAAGCTGTGGGTCGATGTTAAACTTCTCGCTCGTGCCGCGCACGCTCCAGCCGTTCACATCGCGCGAGATCGTGATTTCCCCGCCATAGGGCATTGCAGTCTCAAGGCACTGTTCCGCCAGAAACGCCAGTCGCACGTCACTGCGTGGCACGCCGGTGTCCACGTTCCACGAAATATGAGCCTTTGTGTTGCGCGTGCAGTCGCGCAGCACGCCGCGCACTTCCTGGCTGGAGACTTCTTGTTCACTGGCCGCCCCAAAGGCGAGCCGGAAGAACCGGATGCGCGCGCTGGCATTGTCGACGCTTTCACTGATCAGGTTCAGCTCTGGCCCGGTCGTGTCACCCGCCATCCCGAGCAATTCCAGCCCGTTGTTGATCGCGCCGATAGGCGATATCAGGTCATGGCAAATGCGACTTCCAATCAAGGCTGCGAGGTCGGGTGGCGTGTGTGGCATGTAAACTACTGTCCTGAAGGAGGTCTGATGACCGATCCAAATTCGATACTGACTCCGGGAATGCGGGTCCGCCACCCCGGGCAACCGGACTGGGGCATTGGGCAGGTGCAATCCAACATCGGAGGCAAGGTAACCGTGAACTTTCCTGAAGCGGGCAAACTCGTCCTTGAGTCCGCGCGTGTGGTTCTCATACCTGTGTTTGAAACGGATAATGGTTTATGAAAGGTTAACAGGCGCTCCACAAAGTGACCTGAATGTTGTCAAAAGCTTAGTGTTTTCGTATCTCACCGAATGAACCTCCCCCGAAGCAACTCGCAGAAGTTGTAACGCCGAAGGGCATGATATGTCGATCAGTTTCGAAAAAGACGGCTTTCGCGTGGCTCTGGCAGAGTCCGAAGACGACCTGCGGATGGCGCAGGCGTTGCGTTACGAAGTCTTTGTGCAGGAACTCGGCGGGCAGGGGGCTGGTGTGGATCATGCGCAGCGTACGGAACAGGATCGCTTTGACGCGGTGGCCGATCATTTGCTGCTGCGCGATCTGGAAACGGACGAAGCATTGGGCGTCTATCGCCTTATGCGCTCGGATCAGGCCGGGGGTCGAAACGGTTTGGGGCCAGGCTTTTACAGCGAGAGTGAATTTGACCTCACCGCGCTGAAAACCTCTGGCAGGCAATTGCTGGAACTGGGACGGTCCTGCGTGCGCGCTGATCACCGGGGCGGGGCGGCGATGTTCCATCTTTGGACCGGATTGGCACGCTATGTGGCAGCACACGGATCTGAACTGCTCTTTGGTGTGGCCAGCTTCAAAGGCACGGATCTGGACCAGATTGCAGGGCCACTCAGCCTGTTGCACCACCAGCACCTCGCGCCACAGGACCTGCGGGTCACTGCACGAAGTTCGCATTCCATGAGTCTGATATCAAAGAACAACCTCGACAGACGCAGCGCCATGGTACAGATGCCTCCCCTTATCAAATCCTACCTTCGGCTCGGTGGGATGGTGGGTGAGGGCGCCTTCGTCGATCATGCCTTCAACTGCACGGATGTCTGCATGATCATGGACACCGCCGCGATGAATGCGCGCTCCACTCGGTTTTACCAACAGGCTGCATCACAGTGAGTGACCCGACTTGGACGAACCGGGAGGAACCAGAGTTCCATCTTCCCGGCCCACGCGGCTGGTTGCTTGCAGTGGTGCGCGGTGTCCCCCTTGCGATCCTCGTCTTCGGCTGTCTTGTGATCCTGCTTTTGGCGCGCCTGATTGAGCGTCCTTTGTGCGGCATCCATCGCCCTGTGACCCCGTGGATCACCGTTTTCGTCTGCCGTAACGCACTGCGGATCATGGGGATCAGCTATCAGGCCCATGGCAAACCCATGCTGGGCAACGGGGTGATGGTGGCGAACCATTCTTCGTGGCTCGATATCTTTGCTCTGAACGCTGCGGCGCCTTTGTACTTTGTGTCCAAAGCCGAAGTTGCGGCATGGCCCGGTATTGGATGGTTGGCGCGCGCCACGGGCACCGTGTTTATCGAACGTGATCGCCGCAAGGCGCGCGAGCATACACAATTGTTCGAGGCCCGCCTGCTGGACGGGCACCGGCTGCTGTTCTTTCCTGAAGGCACCAGCACAGACGGCATGCAAGTTCTTCCCTTTAAATCAACTCTTTATGGCGCGTTCTTCTCAGAAGATTTGCGCAATGATATCTCGGTCCAACCGGTATCCGTGGTCTATCACGCACCTACTGGGGAAGAGACGCGCTACTACGGTTGGTGGGGCGACATGGCGTTCGGCCCGCATCTTCTGCGCACCCTTGCACGTGGTCGTCAGGGTCGGGTCGAAATCATGTATCACGCCCCGATCCCGGTCGCCGATACCGCCGATCGCAAGACCCTTGCGCAGCGCAGCGAAACCCTTGTGCGACAAGGACATGAGACACTTCGCGCTGGCTGAACTTCGCGCTTGCAATATATCCACACCCCGCCTATACGCGCGCTCACGAACTCCGCTGGTGGGGTTGGGACCTTGGGGGGAGACATCCCGCTTGCGTTCCGCCGGTTGGCCCAAATGGGCTGAGACACCCCATCACAGGCTGAAACCGGAAAGGAAACGAACGACATGGCTCTTCCTGAGTTTACCATGCGCCAACTGCTCGAAGCAGGCGTACACTTTGGTCACCAGACGCAACGCTGGAACCCCAAGATGGGGCAATTCATTTACGGCGCGCGTAACGGCATCCACATCATGGACCTCACACAGACAGTTCCGCTGCTTGACGCGGCGCTGAACGTCATCCGTGAGACCGTCGCAAAGAATGGCCGCGTGCTGTTCGTCGGCACCAAGCGTCAGGCCGCTGGCCCGATTGCAGACGCTGCCGAGAAATGCGCGCAGTATTACATGAACCACCGCTGGCTGGGCGGCACGTTGACCAACTGGAACACTGTGTCCCAGTCGATCAACCGCCTGAAGTCCATCGATGAGCAAGCCGCCCAAGGCTTTGAC
>CAZDXI010000166.1:4682-6736 GCA_964509095.1 uncultured Rhodobacterales bacterium | reverse complement strand
CAGACAGTTTGTCGTGCAGGACGCGTTCGACACGATTACATCGTCGGACGTCAGATCATTGTGGTTCACGCCATAGACAACTGTGCGATCCGCGTCCTTACCCGGAGCCGAAATCAGAACCCGCTTCGCGCCAGCCTTCAGAAGGGCCTCCGCTTTGGTGCGCTCTGTGAACAGACCGGTGCATTCATAGGCGACATCCACATCCTGCCAGGGCAGCTCTTCAGGGTTGCGAATTGCGGTCAGGCGAATAGTGCGGTGGCCAACAACCAGTGTGTCGCCGTCAACGCGCACAGCTTCGCGCAGGCGCCCATGTACGGAATCATATTTCAGCAGATGCGCGATGTTCTCGGCCGGGGCCAGATCGTTGATCGCGACGACCTCGACATCATGTGTTCCTTGCTCGATCAACGCGCGCAAAACGCCGCGTCCGATCCGTCCAAAGCCGTTGATTGCAATCTTGGTACTCATAATGTGTCCTCCGATTGTGGGCGCTCGTGCGACTCACGGGCCTATGTTAGCGTTAACATGTGTTAGCGATAACATAGCTTCCAGAGAATTAAAACATTATGAATCTGCGACCGTTTGAAGCTCTTTTGCCCATGGGGGATTGGCACCAGCGCGCGACACCGTCACCGCTGCAACTTGCGCCCCAAATAGCAAGGCCTGCTGCAAAGCGTCCCCGGACAACGATGCCAATGCCTCCTTCGTCAACATGCCAAGCGCATCCAGCTTTGCCAACACACCGGCGTTGAACGTGTCACCTGCGCCGACGGTATCGACGACCTCAACCCGTTCTGCCGCCGCGCTGACTTCCGTTCCGTCTGCGAGGAATCCGGTCGCGCCGTCTCCGCCTCGGGTTACAATCACCACGGACGCGCCCTTGTCGCGGATCATCGCTGCCTTGTCGGCCAGCACCCCGTCGCCCGGTATGATCCAGTCGAGGTCCTCATCCGACACTTTCACAATGTCCGCGCGCGCCAGCATCCCATCCAGCCGGGTGCGATACGCGGCTTCGTCCTGGATGAACCCTGTGCGAATGTTCGGGTCGATCATCACAGCACGGGAGGCTCCCTCGCGTCGCAGCAGTTCGGCATAGGTATCCGCGCCCGGCTCACACGCCAGACTGATCCCCCCGAAATAGAGCGTCTTCACATCGCCCGACACGTCTGGCAAATCCGCCACTGCGAGCATGCGCCCGGCAGAGTTCTCGTCGTAAAAGTGATAGGTCGCGTGCCCGTCTTGCAGATGCACAAAAGCCAACGTCGTGGGCCGTGCGGACGTGATGACATGGCCGGTGTCCACATGACTGTCCGCCAAACCTTGTGCCAATTGCTGCCCAAACAGGTCGCTGGACAAGCCGGTCAGCATCCCTGTTTGCACCCCAAGCCGTCCCAACGCGATGGCCGTATTGAACACCGCACCACCGGAATGGGGCACGAACCCATCGCGCCCGGACTCAGTTGCAGTCGGGATCATGTCGATCAGGGCTTCTCCGCAACACAGGATCATCTGCGCACCTTTCACGTCGTGGTTTGGAGACAGCCCATAGATCAAGATGCAGCGTTAGCGCAACCAACTCGCAGCATTGCAGTGTCCCGCGGCATCTGCAGTATGTAGCGGAATTTAGCATACAGACAGGATATGCCGCCCATGGACCAGACCCGCATCGACACGCTGCGCGCTCAAAGCGTTCCTGCACGCGGACACATCATCGACGGCCAAATGGTGGATGCCTCTGACGGAGGTACGATGGATATTCTGTCACCGCTGGATGGGACAGTTCTGACGCAGGTTGCAAAAGGAACCGCACAAGACATGGAGGCCGCAATCGCATCAGCGCGGGCGGCCTTCGAAGATGGCCGCTGGGCAGGTCAGCCGCCTGCCGCGCGCAAGAAAGTCTTGATGAAATGGGCTGATCTGATCGAAGCCAATGCATTGGAACTTGCCGTTCTGGGCGTCCGCGACAATGGCACAGAGATCAACATGGCCTTCAAGGCCGAGCCGGGCTCAGCCGCTGGGACAATCCGCTATTACGCGGAGGCGCTCGACAAACT
>CAZDXI010000166.1:1149-4582 GCA_964509095.1 uncultured Rhodobacterales bacterium | reverse complement strand
AGCCGGGCTCAGCCGCTGGGACAATCCGCTATTACGCGGAGGCGCTCGACAAACTGTACGGAGAGATCGCGCCGACCCCAAGCGATGTCCTTGGTATGATCCACAAAGAACCCGTCGGGGTCGTCGGCGCGATCATCCCTTGGAATTTCCCGATGATGATCGGGGCTTGGAAACTCGGCCCTGCCTTGGCGATGGGCAACTCAGTCGTTCTGAAACCCGCTGAAACCGCGTCGCTGTCGCTGATGCGCATGGTTGAACTGGCATTGGACGCAGGTCTGCCGCCCGGTGTTTTGAACGCGGTTACAGGTGAAGGCGCTGTTGTCGGGGAGGCTCTGGCCCTGTCCATGGATGTGGACGTTCTGGTGTTCACGGGGTCCGGTGGCACGGGTCGCAAGTTGATGGAATATGCGGCGCGCTCGAACATGAAGCGCGTCTATCTCGAACTCGGGGGCAAATCGCCAAATATCGTGTTTGCAGATGCCCCCAATCTGGACGAGGCCGCAAAGGTCGCCGCAGGCGGCATTTTCCGCAACGCAGGACAGGTCTGTGTGGCCGGATCGCGGCTTTTGGTCGAGGCATCCATCCACGATGAATTCGTCGCGGCGGTCGCTAAAGCCACCAAAGCGATGCGCGTCGGGGACCCTTTGGACCTTCAAACGCAGATCGGCGCGGTCAATTCGGAAACCCAACTGCAGCAGAACCTCGGCTTTGTGGAAACGGCACAAGCCGAAGGCGGTGACGTAGTTCTGGGGGGCGACCGGATCTTGCAGGAAACGGGTGGCTACTTCATGGCACCGACCATTGTGACCGGGGTCAAACCGGACGCGACTCTGGCCCAGAAAGAGGTCTTCGGACCAGTTCTAGGGGTCACACCGTTTGAAACGGATGAAGAGGCGATCCGCCTTGCAAACTCGACAGTATACGGTCTGGCAGGGGCGGCATGGACCTCGAACCTCAGCCGTGCGCATAACATGGTTCGCGCCGTACGCACTGGGGTTATGCATATCAACACATATGGCGGCGCAGACGGAACTGTGCCTCTTGGCGGTGTTGGCCAATCGGGCAACGGGTCCGACAAATCGCTGCATGCCATCGAGAAATACATCAATCTGAAAACCGCTTGGATAAAGCTGTAATGTGGCCGGGCGTGACTGCACCAATTGATGTTGACTCAAATCAGCACTTAATTAACATAGCAACTATTAACTAAGTAACGATCGCGCCTGTACACGACTTCTGACCCTCAGGATCACAACCGGACGCGCGTCCTTGTTTAGCAACGGAGACATGAATGCCTATCCCAGCTCCTAATCTGTATCCGGATTTCAACACGATCCGTCTGTCGCATGCTTGCCTGAACGTGAAGGACCTTGCCGCGTCAAAGACGTTCTACACCGACATGATTGGGCTGCAGGTCACCGACGAAAGTGACAACCATGTCTATCTGCGCGCGATGGAAGAGCGGGGCCACCACTGCATCATCCTGCAAAAGTCAGACCAGCCCGGCACAGTCGAAGTCCTGGGGTTCAAGACCTTCGACGAAGACGATCTGGATCGCGCCGAAGCATTTTTCAAAGCGAAGGGCCGACCGACTGCGTGGGTGGAGCGCCCCTATCAGGGCAGGACGCTGCTGACCTCGGACAACATGGGCATCCCGCTGGAATTCTATCACAAGATGGACCGGCTGGACTCGATCCACCAGACTTATGCGCTGTATCGCGGCGTGAAGCCGCTTCGGATCGACCACTTCAATTGCTTTAGCCATGACGTCGATGCATCCGTGGCATTCTATTCCGAATTCGGTTTTCGCGTGACGGAATACACCGAAGACGAAGACAGCAAAAAGCTTTGGGCCGCATGGATGCACCGCAAAGGCGGCGTGCACGACATGGCCTTTACCAATGGGACTGGCCCGCGCATGCACCACGTCGCGTTCTGGGTGCCGACGCCTCTGAACATCATCGATCTGCTCGACCTGATGGCAACGTCGGGATACGTGACAAACATTGAACGTGGACCCGGGCGGCACGGCATTTCGAACGCCTTTTTCCTGTATGTGCTCGACCCGGATGGGCATCGGATTGAGATTTACTGCTCTGACTACCAGACTGTCGATCCTGATCTGGAACCCATCAAATGGGATCTCAAGGACCCACAACGTCAGACGCTTTGGGGGGCTCCTGCTCCGAAAAGCTGGTTCGAGCATGGCACAGAGTTCATCGGAGCAGAGGTGAAAGAGTCACAAATCGCGGCAAGCCCGATCATCGCGCCCTGAGCCCGCGGCCAGTTCCAAGCGGACCTGCGGTGTACAGGGGAATCCTCGAACCGGAACAGGATCGCAGGTTTGCCCTTTCTCTAACCCGCGGATAATTGCTATGTTTTATGAAATGTGCAGCAGGCGCGACTTGCAATCGAAACGCAGCAAAGCGTCCTGCACAGACCAACGGCGACACAGCGCATGACCAAGAACTTACCTTCAACGTCCAGGTCTCTCCCGTTTGCACTGATCCGTGCGCGGGAAGGCGTGATGGGTCCGATCCGGGACATGCTGGCTGACACCGGAATCTCGGAACAACAGTGGCGCGTTTTGCGGGTGCTGGCTGAACACGGCCCCCAAGACAGCTCAACATTGGCTCAGAGGGCCAGCCTGCTTCACCCCAGCCTGACCCGTATGGTCTTTGCGATGGAGAAAAAGGGGCTACTGACGCAGACCCGCAGCGAAGTGGACAGGCGCCGCCAAGTGGTGGCGATCGCGCCCGCAGGTCAGCAAATCATTGATGACAATCGCGCGCAGGCCGTCCGGATTGCCGCCGAGTTCGAAGCAAAGGTCGGCAAAGAAGGGTTCGAACAATTGATCGACTTGCTGGAAAAGTTCGACCCGCACAGCGATGGCTGAACCCTAACCGACAGTTTCGTCTTCAACCGTATTGGTCAGCGTTCCGATCCCGTTAACCTCAACTTCCACCAGGTCTCCGGGCTTGAGATACTTCGGCGGGTCAAACCGCGCCCCCGCCCCGGTCGGGGTGCCCGTGACAATCATATCGCCCGGTTGAAGCGTCATGAAGGTGGAGATATATTCGATCTCCCTACGGATCGGGAACACCATGCGGTTCAGCGTATCGTCCTGCCGAACATCGCCGTTCACGCGCGTCAGAATGCGTGCCTCATCAAGCTGTGCGGCATCTGTGAAGGGAACCAACCACGGCCCGATCGCCCCTGATTTGTCCCAGTTCTTGCCCTGCGTGACATTGAACTTGGCGTGCCGCACCCAGTCTCGGATGGTGCCTTCATTACAGATCGTCAGCGCCGCGATGTGATCATAGGCGTCTTCTTGTGCAATGCGACGCCCGGCCTTGCCAATGACAATCGCAACCTCGCCCTCGTAATCCAACGTGTGATTTTCCGGCGGGCGGATCAGCGGGCGGTTGTGTCC
>CAZDXI010000166.1:0-1139 GCA_964509095.1 uncultured Rhodobacterales bacterium | reverse complement strand
CATGTATTTAGGCTGCGCGCTGCCATCTTTGTATTCCGCATTCCGGTCCGGAAAATTCACGCCCACGCACAAGATGCGCCGAACATTGGGCATAACCATCTCATACGTGACATCCTGATGCGTCACGGCCTTGCCCTCTGCCGCGCCAATCAGGTCCGACAAACCTTCTGCAGCGATTGCATCATACAGCGTCGGCCATTGCGGAAAGTGCGCGCCAAGATCAATCATCCCCTCATCGGTCACAGCGCCATAAAAGGTGTCTCCCTTGGCGGTATAGGTTGCGAAACGCATGGTTCATTCCTTGTCTGTGACGTTCTGGATGTTCTGTTTCGGGGTGTTGGCGTGACTAAGGTGGCTCAAGCCCCAAGGCGCGTGATCTTGTGTTGACCCGTCGCAAATCCGATGTGCTTCGTTTCCATATAGAAGTCAAAGGACCAGTCGCCGCCATCCCGGCCAATACCGCTGGCTTTCACACCACCGAACGGTGTGGGCAAGTGGCGCACATTTTCCGAATTCACCCAGATCATCCCAGCTTCGAGCCTGTCAGAAAACCGCAACGCGCGGGTCAGATCATTGGTCCAGACATAACCCGTCAGTCCGTATTCAGTGTCATTCGCCATCTCCAGTGCCTCTTCTTCGGTCGAAAAGGGGATAGATGTCAGAACAGGGCCAAAAATCTCTTCGCGTGCAATCCGCATCTGGTTGTTGGCATTGGTGAACAGGGTGGGGCGCACGAAGTACCCGTCATCGCCCAGCGTCTCGCCGCCAGCCGCGATGGTGGCCCCATCTTCCTTCGCGATATCAAAGTAAGAGGTGACTTTGTCAAAGTGCTCTTCAGTGACAATCGGGCCAATCTCGGTTGCAGGATCAAGCGGATGACCGACCTTGATGTTGTTGATGCGCTCAATCAGGCGCGCCTCGAACGTGTCCTTGATCGTGTCCTGAATAAGCAAGCGCGATGAAGACGTGCAGCGCTCCCCGTTGATCGAATAGATCATAAAGATCACCGCATCGAGAGCGCGTTCAATATCACAGTCATCGAACACAATGACCGGGTTCTTGCCCCCCAATTCAAGGTGCATTCGCTTCAGCGTATCCGCCCCCTGTTTGGTGATGATGCTGCCTGTGCGGCTTTCGCC
>CAZDXI010000165.1:317-6741 GCA_964509095.1 uncultured Rhodobacterales bacterium | reverse complement strand
GTCAGGTAGCCGGGCAACTCAAGCCGCAGAACGTCCATGCTTCCTAAGTCGGTTGGATGCTTTGGCGCTCCAAATCGCGCGACCCACGCAGGGCTCGCCACGACGTGATACCGGGTTTTACATATTCGACTGCTCACCAAGTCGCCCTCGGGTGCCGCTGCCAATCGAAACGCGAGGTCGATGCGCTCCCCGATCAAATCGACGTTTCGGTCCGTGGGCAGTAATGTCATCGCAACCTTCGGGAAGGTCAGCCGGAACTCCGCCAGATGCGGCAACACACACATATGGGCGAACGCGACAGACGTGCTCAATCGCAGTGTTCCCGTGGGCTGTTGTTGTGAGTCAGTTGCCTCAGCTTTTGCCGCGTCCGCCTCATCCAGCAAAGGCAGGACGCGATCCAGATATCTCGTTCCAGCCTCGGTTTCTTTCAAAGCGCGCGTGGTTCTCTCAAATAGCCGGACACCCAAATGCGCTTCCGTGCTCGCAACAGTTCGGGACACCGCAGATGGATCCATATCCAGCGCCCGGGCCGCCCCGGCAAAGCTGCCAATTTCCCTCACATGCCGCAGGATTATCAAGTCTTCAAACTGCATTCATGTAAATATCGCACGAATATCATGCGCAGACGAGCATTTTCTTTCCGGGTGTCACCCGTTACCTCCTTGATCAACACACCAAAGAAGGAGTCCTCCCATGTCCGACCTCACCGGCAAGACCATCCTCATCACCGGCGCGTCCCGTGGCATCGGAGCCGCAGCTGCCGCGCATTGCGCAAGCCTCGGGGCCCATGTTGTCCTCGCCGCGCGCTCAGCTGGCGCAATCACCGATCTCGCAAATCAAATCACAGCAAATGGCGGCAAAGCTCTCGCAATACCTTGCGACGTCGCGGACCCGACTTCAGTGCAAAACCTGATCGACGCCACGATCCGCGACACCGGCCGCCTTGACGTGCTGGTCAACAACGCCGGGCTGATCGATCCGATCTCCCGGATCGACACCAGCGATCCTGACGCGTGGTCCCAGATCGTTGATGTAAACTTTAAAGGCGTCTACTACGGCATCCGCTTTGCCCTTCCCCAGATGCTGTCGCAAGGCTCGGGCACCATCATCAATATCTCCTCCGGTGCCGCCACCAACGCTCTGGAAGGGTGGAGCCACTACTGCGCCACCAAAGCCGCTGTGCTCAGCCTCACGAAATGCACCGACAAGGAATACCGGGACCTCGGCATCCGCTGCCTCGGCCTGTCTCCGGGCACAGTTGCCACCGACATGCAGGTCCAGATCAAAGCCTCCGGCGTTAACCCCGTCAGCCAACTCGACCCCGGCGTGCACATCCCTCCTGAATGGGTCGCTCAAGCCATCGCGTACCTGACAACGCCTGCCTCGGACGACTACCTCGGCGCCGATTTTTCCATGAAAACACCCGAAGGCCGCGCAGCCCTAAACCTGCCCGCGCCCTGATCTTCCTTATGCCCTAAATACCTCGGGGGTCGTCCTTGGTTGCGCCATTGATCCGCGCGACCAATAGCCGACGAGGGGCTGGCCCCTCGCTCTGCTCTGTCAAAACGCCTTGAACGTCATCGTCGTCAGGGATCTCTCAATCCCTTTGATCCCCAGCAGGTTCTCATTCACATACCGACCGACATCCGCATCCTCGGGGATATAAAGCTTCATCAACAGGTCAAAATCGCCTGATGTGGAATACAACTCCGAATGGATCTCCGCCAAGGCGATCTCCTCGGCCACCTGATAGGTTTGCCCCGGTGTGCAGCGGATCTGGATGAAAACGCATGTGGTCATGAAACGGCTCTCCTTACTGGCGACTCTGACATAACCGCCACGGCGAGCGCAATCGGGTTTCCGCCCCCTTCCCCCGCGAGACGCGCACGCCTATAAGGGCGGCGACTTCGATCATGAGCGCGCTGGCGAGCGCGATGAGCAACCCCAAAAGGCATGACATGCGCTCCAGCACCATCACCCGCACCACGGCAGAAACCGACATCTCCGTCACCGTCAACTTGGACGGCACCGGCGTCTATGACATGGCCACCGGCATCGGCTTTTTCGACCATATGCTCGACCAGCTCGCGCGGCATTCCCTGATCGACATGACCATCCGTGCCACCGGTGATTTGCATATCGACGACCACCACACCGTCGAAGACGTGGGCATCGCGTTGGGTCAGGCGCTCTCCCAAGCCCTTGGGGACAAAAAGGGAATCCGCCGCTATGGCTCTTGCCTTCTGCCGATGGATGACGCCCTTGTGCGCACCGCGCTGGACCTCTCCGCACGTCCCTTCCTGATCTGGAACGTGGATCTGCCCACCGCCAAGATCGGCACGTTTGACACCGAACTTGTTCGGGAGTTCTTTCAGGCGCTCTCCACCCATGGCGGCATCACGTTGCATGTGGATCAACTCCATGGCCTCAACAGCCACCACATCGCTGAAGCTGCGTTCAAGTCCGTGGCTCGGGCCCTGCGTGAAGCGGTTGAGACCGATCCCCGCAAAGGCGATGCGATCCCCTCGACCAAGGGCGCGCTCTGATCGATGCTCACAGTCCTGATCGATTATGAATCCGGTAACCTGCATTCGGCGCATAAAGCGTTTGAGCGTATGGCCCGGGAAACCGATGGTGGCGACATCCTCGTCTCTGACAAGCCCGAGGACGTGGCCCGCGCTGACCGTCTAGTGCTGCCGGGCGATGGTGCTTTTCCCGCCTGTATAGCGGCTCTCAAAGATCGCTCCGGCCTGCATGACGCATTGATCGAGGCGGTCGAAACCCATGCCCGCCCCTTCCTTGGCATCTGTGTGGGGATGCAACTCATGGCGCGTGCGGGGTTCGAATACACACCCACGGATGGGCTTGGCTGGATTGATGGCGAGGTGCACCCGATCAAAGCTCCGGGCCAGAAAATCCCGCATATGGGTTGGAATGACCTTGTGATCGACACGGCTCACCCGGTGCTCGACGGACTCGTAACAGGCGATCACGCCTATTTCGTACATTCCTACCAAATGGAAGTTGCCGATCCTGCCCAACGCCTTGCGCATGTAGATTACGCAGGCGAGGTCACCGCAATCGTCGCCTCAGACACCCGCATCGGCACGCAATTCCACCCGGAAAAAAGCGCCGACAAAGGCCTGCGCTTGATTGCAAATTTCCTGCACTGGACCCCTTAAGGCAGCAGGACCTCTTTGCGGGACACCCGGATGGCGTCCGTACTCAGATCATCATAAGTGATCGTGACGGCAATCGTGTGGATCGAATTCAAGCCAAACGCCTGATACGGCAATCCATCTTCATCCAGAATGGCCGTCGGTTGCGCGCTGTCCGCGCGGCATTCCGGCAACGGCCAGACCTTGGGCGGCAGATCGTTCACGGATAATTCCACCTGCAACAACCCGCAACGCCATGCCCACAGATGCGTGACATAGATCAAGTCCTGCCCTTCCCATTCTCGCACCGCGATCCAGTTCGCCTTGGTTGCGGTCAGGATGGGTTTCACCTCAGTAGCCGTCAGAAACTTGCCCGTCGGTGTCTGGTCCTCCGCCACAAGTGCGGATTGCGCCGCGGCTGCTCCGCTCAACACACATGCCAAAAGACAAATAGCAACACGTCCCATTTCGATTAATCCCGTCGTTCAAATCCGTTTTGTGTGCGCCCGCCGCATCTCTATAGTACAGCAAAACAGATGGGCCACGGGCAGGATCATGGCACGCAACTCCGCAAAACCAAAGACGTTCAACGTCGCGCTGATTGCGCAGTCTGGCCGCTTGCAATTCGAAGCCCTGCTGTTTGTTGCCAGCTTGCGTCACACTTGCCCCGATTTTCCGGGCCGCGTGCTGATTGGCGAACCCCAACCGGGTGAGCTCTGGCCCAACAACCCGCGTATTCAAGACGACGTGCGTACAATGCTCGAAGAGTTGGGCGCCGAGATCGTGCCCTTTCAGTCCGAACACTTTGGCAAAGCCTACCCCCACGGTAACAAGATCGAAATTCTCAGCCACCTTCCAGAAGGCGAACCCTTTGTTTTCTTTGACAGTGACACGCTGGTTACGGGCGATTTGTCAGGCGTACCCTTTGACTTTGATCGCCCGTCTGCGTCCTTGCGGGTCGAAGGGACATGGCCCAAACCCGAACTTTACGGCCCCGGCTATGCGGGCATCTGGAAATCGCTCTATGACCGCTTTGGGCTCGACTTCGACAGCTCACTGGACCTGAGCCAGCCGGATGAATACTGGCGGCGCTATCTCTACTTCAATGCGGGCTACTTTTACTTCCGTTGCCCGCGGGAGTTTGGGGCGCGGTTCCTCGACTACGCTCTCTCGATCCGGGATGATCCGCCCGAAGAACTGGCATGTCAGACGCTGGACCCGTGGCTCGATCAGGTTGCGCTGCCGCTGGTGATACATAGCTTTGGCGGGGGCCGTGACGCGCTGCCACCGGGCTATCTGGATGGGGACGTCACTTGTCATTACCGTCTGTTTCCAATGCTGTACGCCCGCGAAAGCGACCATGTGATCGAGGTTCTTGAAACTGTCGCTGCGCCCAACCGGATCAAGAAACTGGTCAAGCAGCATGACCCGATCAAGCGCATGGTGTTCCAAGGTCGGGGCGCCAAAGTGCGCGCGCTGTTTGATCGCGACCACCTGCCCCGTCGCGAACAAGCCATCCGCAATCGGATCAAGTCAGAAGGTTTCTGGATGCGTTAACCACCTGACGCGCTTAGGCGACAAACCTGTCCATTTCCCGACCTCACATGCAATAAAGTCCGATATTGTGTCACCCCATTGCGAGACAACGCCAGCAAGCTATGCTCATTGTATCGGAACAGCCTGAGTAATTGCATGAAACGCGCTGAAATCCTTGTCTTTCTTAACGCACTTACAAAGTTGGTGCTTGAGAACAGAATCGACGAGGCCGCCAGTCGCTTCAAGCCGCCGCTGGCCGCGTACTTCCCGCATAATGTCGTAATCATTCACTCTCATGCTCAAATGAAAACGAGACTTTCGGAGTACCGGCGCAATTGCTGCGATCGGGGCATTGTTCGGATTGAACCGAGCCAGCCAATCATCAATGACAGCACCGATATGCGCGCACTGGCAACATTGGATCTTCGTCACCTGGACACCTACGGGAATGTCGTTTGCCTCAGCACGGTCAGTTATGTTCTGTCCCGCACGGAAGGCAAAGAAGATCTCCGCATTGAACTTGTGGACTTTGCGCGTCCCGGCTTCCCTCAGATGGGCCGGTCACTGGACTCAGTGATGTCGCCTGTTCCGGAACGGCAACAGCACATCGCAGAACCTTGATTGTGTGACTGCTACGTGACGCCGCGTCATGTGCAGTTTGACACACCCAAATCACACGCAGTGGTTGACTCCACCGGTACACGTGACCACGTCCGCGTTAGCGCTAAACGCAACCTGTCAGAGTATGCCCTATGAACCTCGAAACCATCCGGAAATTCGCCACAGATCAGGCCAATCGGTTGAGCACCGGAGACCTGAACCACTTTGCGCAGCACTTCGATTTGCCTTTGCCCGTTTACGCGCAAGACAGCCTTTCTGTGGTCACGGACCGCGCGCAACTGCGCCCCGCATTGGAACACTACTTTGACGCGATGCAGTCGCTTGGCATTCGCGCGATGAAGCCTTGGGCGGTCTGCATTGAAGATCAGTCCGAACATCGTGCGATCGTTACAATCCGATGGGAGCACCTGAACCACGCGGGCGATTGCAAGTGCGTGTCCAAGGCACGTTATGTCGTGCGCGACCCCAACCCCGATACGGAGACAGAGCCCAGCGTTGAGATGGTGGAATACCTCAGTTTCGCCTTTCCATCCGTCTATGAAGAACTTCACAAAGCGACGCGCCACTGACCACCGCGCGCACGCGTGACTTGCCGCCGCGCGCGTCATGGCATAGCACATTTGGATTAACCTTATTTCTCGAAGGACATCCCAAATGACCGACCCCCAAGGCCCGACCTACGGTTTTGATACGCTGCAAATCCACGCAGGCTCCCGCCCGGACCCGGCCACCGGTGCGCGTCAGACACCCATCTATCAAACAACGGCTTACGTGTTTCGTGATGCCGAACATGCAGCCGCGTTGTTCAATCTTCAGGAAGTCGGCTACATCTATTCTCGCCTGACGAACCCGACCGTGGCTGTGTTGCAGGAACGTATCGCTACGCTCGAAGGCGGTGTGGGTGCTGTTTGCTGCTCCTCCGGTCATGCCGCGCAGATCATGGCCCTGTTCCCTCTGATGTCTCCGGGCATGAACGTGGTTGTGTCCACGCGCCTTTATGGTGGCACCGTCACGCAGTTCAGTCAGACCATCAAGCGCTTCGGCTGGGACGCGACATTCGTCGATTTCGACGACACCGATGCGGTGAAGGCCGCCATTGATGACGACAC
>CAZDXI010000165.1:0-307 GCA_964509095.1 uncultured Rhodobacterales bacterium | reverse complement strand
CGGCGATCAATGACAAGACCCGGGCCGTCTTCTGTGAGGCCATCGCCAACCCCGGTGGCTATATCACCGACCTTGATGCGATCTCTGCCATTGCGGATGCTGCTGAAATCCCTCTGATTGTCGATAACACATCGGCCACGCCGTATCTCTGCCGTCCGATCGAACATGGGGCCACTTTGGTTGTGCACTCCACCACCAAATACCTGACCGGCAACGGGACCGTGACCGGTGGCTGTGTTGTGGATAGTGGCAAGTTCGACTGGTCCGCCAACGACAAATTCCCGTCCCTGTCGCAACCCGAACCGGC
>CAZDXI010000164.1:0-6760 GCA_964509095.1 uncultured Rhodobacterales bacterium | reverse complement strand
TGTCGCCGGTATGCGTCCACTCGCCTGCAAAGGTGGACCGGCTTTTGGCGCGTTGGTTCCAATACCCATCTGCCGCCGATGCGCCCCGCACCAGAAGCTCACCCACTTCGTTCGCCGCGACATCGGTGCCAGTATCGTCCACCAAACGCACGTCATATCCGGGCACAGCCACGCCAGAGGTGCCGTATTCCAAGCTACCGACGGCATTGGACAAAAAGATATGCAGCATTTCGGTGGACCCAACACCATCCAAAATGGCAGCCCCCATAAGAGCTTCCCATTTTTCGCCTACAGCAGCGGGCAAGGCTTCCCCGGCTGAAATGCAAAGGCGCAGGTTATGCGACGGCACTCCGGCGCTTTCTAGTTGCGCGACCATCGCCGCATAGAGAGTTGGCACACCACAAAACAGAGTGGGCTGTTCCGACTTCAGAAAGTCGATCATGCCGTCCGGCGTTGGGCGTCCGCCCCAAAGCACCGTTGTTGCACCAACAGATAAGGGGAAGGTGACGGCGTTACCCAAGCCATAGGCAAAGAAGATCTTTGCAGCCGAAAAGACCACGTCATCTTCTTGAATGCCCAGAACCTGTGCCCCGTATGTGTCCGCCGTTGCGCGCATCGCGCTGTGAACGTGCCGAACGCCCTTTGGTTGCCCGGTCGACCCCGACGAATAAAGCCAGAAGGCCGTTTCATCAGGTGAGACAACGATCGCCTCCATCGGTTCTGCGTTGCGTATGAAATCCGCGTAGCTTTGAGCGCCGTCCGGGGCCTCACCAATGACGATCACGCGCTCGAGATAAGGGTTATCGGCAACAGCCTTGGAGACAACGGGCCAAAGCGCTTCACTGACAATAAGGCTGGTCGCGCGGCTGTCGCGCAAGATCGTGTCATAAAGATCGGTGCTAAGAAGCGTGTTCAGCAGCACAGGGACAACGCCAGCTTTCATCGCACCAAAGAAAATTGCCGGATATTCAATTTGATCCAAAATCAGACACGCCAACCGTTCATCGCGCCGCGCTCCCGCGCGCCTCACTGCACCGGCAAAAACCGATGACTGCTCGGCCAGATCACCATAGCTGAGGCTGCGACCCGTTCCGGCTTCGCGGAAAGCTGTTTTGCCGCCCCTCCCTTCCCGGAGGTGGCGATCCACGAACCAATCCGCTGCATTCTCGTTTTGTGTCATGTTGCTACCCCTCCCTTTAAGTTGCCAAAGTTACAGCGCCGCACCAACCTGTCGAGCCATAATGTCAGGTGACCTCGTCGGACCAATTGGTTGCCGGACGTATGCAGGACCAATTGGTGCTGTTCGGCTGTTGGCGCTTTGCGAGTACGTGCCTGACGCGCCAAAACGACAATGGCCGCGAGACCGCTGCCCGCGCGCGCCGTTCAGACTATAATCATTCGGCATCCGGTTGGTTCCGGGGGTGGGCGGCTTCAAAGGCGGGCAAGTCTTCACAGGCGGCCACAATCGCATTCAGGCGCGGCATGTCGGTCAAATCAACCTTGAAGCGCGCAGCTGAAAACACCTGTGGCATCAGATAAACCTCCGCCATGCCGGGTTGCGGTCCGAATGCAAACGGAGTCGCCTTGCGCTTTTGCAAAAGAGCTTCGGCCGCCGCGAGGCCATCACCAATCCAGCGCTGGCACCAGGCGTCTTTGGCGTCCTGATCTGCGCCAAACGCGTTGCCGATGTATTGTAGCACCCGCAGGTTTTGCAGCGGGTGGATGTCACACCCAATCACCGCGCAAAATGCGCGAACATGCGCGCGTTCGGTAGGATCAGCAGGCAGCAACGGTGGATCGGGATAGGTTTCATCAATCCATTCAAGGATCGCAGGGCTTTGGGTCAATACATCATCACCCACCTCAAAAGCAGGCACGAGCTGCTGTGGATTCAATGCTGTGAACGCATCCGACTTCTGCTGCCCGCCATCCCTAACCAGATGAACCGACCGGTAGTCGCTTTCTACGCCTTTGAGGTTGAGAGCAATGCGGCAGCGATAGGACGAGGACGAGCGGAAGTACCCATGATGGACGATCATTCCTGGTCCCCGAGTGTCAGTGAAATCGGCTCAAGCCCCGCGATGCCCCCCGTGATTACGTCACCGGCCTGAACAGGGCCAACGCCTGCGGGTGTACCCGTCATGATCACGTCGCCCGCACCCAGCCTGTAGTAGTGAGACAGATGCGACACGACCTCTTCGACGGACCAGACGAGTTCGGACAATGTGGCGTCCTGCCGGACGTCGCCGTTGACCTCCAGATGGATGCGTTGCGCAGGATGCACTTTCCAAGCACGCGCCCGTGTAATGGGCGCCAGCACAGCGCCAAACTCCACATCCTTGCCAAGATCCCATGGCCGGCGTTTGTCTTTGCCATCCTGCTGACGATCTCGGCGCGTCATATCGAGCGCGCACGAGTATCCCAGAACGGCTTGCATGGCATCCGCAACGGGCATCTGAAACGCTTCGCTGCCCAGATAAACGGCTAGCTCCATTTCGTGGTGGTAGTTCTCGGTTCCTTGCGGGAACGGTACGGTCGCGCCAGAGACAACACCGTTGGCCGCGCTTTTGGTGAAGTACCACGGTGCCTCGCGATCAACTTCGCCCCCCATCTCGGCTGCATGTGCGGCATAGTTCCGGCCCACGCAAAAGAGTCTCCGGACGGGGTAAAGATCATCTTCCCCGGTTATCGGCACTGCAAACGCAGGGGCTGGATCAAACAGATACGTCATCTTGGGCGTTCCTCGTAATACCCCAGCTTGTCTTGCAGCGGGCGGTCGTGAATGCGGATCAGGAAGGATTCCTCATCCGCGTGATGGTCGATTTCAGCAAATACAGGCGCAGTAAACGTGTCCTTTGCCTGCCAGTCGATCCGCTGCCCGTTCACAATCGAGTAGCCGGCCCCACGCACAACATGAAAGGCGGCAGAAGACGAGCGAAGCGGCGGAGTGTCACTTTGCCCAGCTTGCAACATCATCGCGGTGAATCCCATCGTCGGCAGGATGTCCGCGCCTGTTTCAGGATTTACATAATCCATTTCCGCCGGACCTTCACCAAACGATCCCATCTCTCGCAAGGCCCGCTCTGCCGCAGCCCAAGGATAGCGCATCATCGGATACCGGCGCGCTTTGGACGTTGTGCGGGACGGCACCATGCCCGCAGCAGCATACTCGACCTCGCTTGCGTCAGGACGGTTGCGCTGCGCCTGAAGCGGGCCTTCAACAGCGTAAGAACCTTCGAGGTAAACAAAAAGTGGCAGATCAAGCGCGTCGAGCCAAATCACAGGCCCATCGCCATCGTGGCCATGGTCATGCCATTCACCACCCGGCGTCAGGACAAGATCACCTTCTTCCATTGGCAAGCGCTCACCATCGACGACCGTGAACCCACCTGAACCTTCGACGATAACACGCACTGCGGATGGCGTATGCACATGCGCAGGAGCCGTTTCTCCGGGCAGGATCAGTTGCATACCCAGATAGATTGAGGCCGTCGCCTGCATCGCGCCTGCTCCGCGCCCCGGATCAGACAGGACGAGGACTCGCCGTTCCGCCTTTTCAACAGGGGTAAGCTCACCTGCCCGCATGAGCAAAGGACGCACATCCTGAAATGCCCAATGTCCGGGTTTGGTGACCGGGTGCGGCGCGCCATGAGGCAGCACGTTGCGCATCATCGGCCAAAGTGGCGCAACACCTGCCGCGTGCATCGCATCGCGATACTCCTGCGGCAGATCATCCATCGTGCCAAGCTCGACCATTGCGCATCCTCCCCGCTTTGGTTGGGGCCACTGTACCGCTCGGCCAACAAGAATCCAGCCCGCGTTTGACGGGTTAGTCAGGTGTGTCCGCGTCGGCCAAGGCCTGCTCGATATCCGCTTTCAATTGGCGCGACAGGAGCGTCTCTCCCTGCCAAGGCGTGATCGCATCATAGATGAAAACGGGCGCACGCTTGCGGGGTGTCGGCGGATCCGTACGCGCAGCTTCCCGAATGGTCGATTGCGACGACCGCCACCACGGGCCGGGAATGAACACTGCGCTTGTCATGGCGGGAGTTTAGCACAGGGTCACGTGCGCGTCTGCAACAAGGTCAGATGCGTGTCCCCGTATTTGCGCTGATCCAAAAGCTCGAAGCCATCGGGCGCATCTTGTGGCGCGTTTTCCTCCCACACGATCAGAGCGTCCGGCCCCAACCACCCCATCCGCTGTGCCGCGGCCAAAGCTTGTGCGCCAAGCTGTTTGCCGTAGGGCGGATCAAGGAACACAAGATCGCATGGAGCATGTGCTTGCGGCAATCGAAGCGCGTCATTGCGGATCAGATGGGTCTGGTCCTGAACTCGCAGCTTTTCGATATTGTGCGATATCAAACGCTGGCCCACGCGACCATTTTCGACAAGCGTGACGTGGCTCGCACCGCGAGACAGAGCTTCTAACCCCAGAGCGCCTGTGCCCGCGAACAAATCCAAGACAACCAAACCATCCCAATCGACGCGCGCCGTCAACACACTGAACAGGCTTTCGCGCACGCGGTCCGGCGTCGGACGCAGATGCGCCTTCACATCCCCCTTGCCAAGCGGTGTCAGCTGCGTGCCTCGAAACTGTCCGGCAATAATCCTCACGCTGTCAAAAGCGCTTTCAGATTGGCGTCTGGGTCAGCGATGACTTCTGGGGCCGCTGTCTTACCCGCCTCAATCAGGCGTTTGCCAATCATGTATCCGCGCGGGTCGTTCATCGCATCAACGGCTAATAAGGTCTTTCCTTGGAAATACCAAAAGGACGCAGCACCGCCGTCACCAAGGCGTGGGATCACGCGATCGTAGCCTGTGTTCAGCCCCGCGATCTGCAATTTCACGTCGTATTGATCTGACCAGAACCATGGTTTTGCGACATAGTCTTCGCCAGCGCCTAAGATGTTGCGAGCAACGCATTCCGCCTGATCAATCGCATTGGGCACGCTTTCCAATCGGATGCGGGTGCCTCGATGGGGGAATGACGCGCAGTCTCCGGCGGCCCAAACATGAGGCGCGGATGTTTGGCCGTGGGCATCGGTTGCGATCCCGTTATCCAGTGTCAGCCCAGCTGCCTCTGCAAGCGTCGTCTCTGGCATGATCCCGACACCTACGATCACAAAATCCACGTCGAGTTCGGACCCGTCGCTCAGCACGGCCGAGGCCACCTGCGTCTGCCCCGTTAGGGTCTCAAGCCCGACGCCTTCGCGAATATCCACACCATGTGATTGGTGCAGGGCGCGAAAGAAATCACTTGTTTCTGGCGCGGCGACCCGTTGCAGAATGCGCTCTGCCATTTCCACCAGTGTCACGTTCAATCCGCGCTTGGCGGCTACTGCGGCCGCCTCAAGCCCAATATAGCCTCCGCCCACGATCAGAACCCTTGCTCCGTCCCGGAACAGTGGCGCCATGGCGTCTACATCTGCCAAATCGCGGACAGTGAACACATTCTCCAACGTACCACCGAGGCTCGCAGGAAGTCGGCGCGGCGAGGATCCCGTTGCCAGCACAAGATCGCTGTATGTCAGCGTCTCTTCCTCCAGTGACACGGTCTTGTCGTTCGTATTGATCGCAGTGATCCGTTCGCCGAGGCGCAGATCGATGTTCTGGTCCGCGTAGTATTGCATCGGTCGCAAAAACAACCGCTCCAACGCCATATCGCCCAACAGGTATGCTTTGGACAAAGGCGGACGTTGATAAGGCGGATGGGGCTCTGCGCCAATCATCGTGATTGTTCCGTCAAAACCCTGCTTGCGCAGCTCCGCAACACAAGATGCCCCGGCCTGCCCGGCCCCAACGATCACGGCATGCGACATAAACTTGGCCTCTCCAATGGGGCCTTTCTACTGGTCGGCCCGGCTCGCGCAGCCTATATCGGTCAGAAAGCTGAGCGCAATTCCAAAGAAAGGGAGCAAGATGGCTATTTCAACGGGCGACAAACTGCCAGACGTCACATTGGTGCATATGGGGGGCGAAGGCCCGGAGCCTGTCGCACTGGCCGACAAACTTGCTGGCCGCAAAGTTGTGATCTTTGCCGTTCCCGGCGCGTTCACTCCGACCTGTCATTCCGCGCATGTCCCAAGTTTCGTGCGCACCAAGGATCAGTTCGATGCCAAAGGCGTGGATGAGATCATCTGCGTGTCCGTCAACGACCCCTTTGTGATGAAAGCATGGGGCGATGCGACAGGTGCAAATGACGCAGGCATCACGATGCTTTCGGACGCGCAAAGTGAGTTCACCACCGCGATCGGCATGAACTTTGACGCGCCGCCTGCGGGTCTGATGGCGCGGTCCAAGCGCTATGCAATGATCGTGGACGATGGTGCGGTGACAGTTCTGCAAGCCGAAGAAAGCCCCGGCGTCTGCGACGTGTCCGGTGGTGAGGCTCTGCTGGAAGCGCTGAGCTAACGACGCGCGACGCTATTCCGCCAAGCTGTCCATTTTTCTGGCCAGCTTGGCGTCCAACGCCGACAACCCGTCTACATCATGCGTGGTCAATGTGACCTCCACAGTTTTGTAGACGTTGGACCATTCCGGGTGATGATCCCACTTTTCCGCCCAAAGTGCTGCGCGGGTCATCCAGGAAAACGCATCCACGAAATCCCCAAAGACATAGGTTTTGCGGATCGCATCGCGATCAGAAACCATCTCCCAACCGGCCTCAAACAACGGCTCCAGCAACGGGCCGCGGGTTGCATCGCTCAGTTTCTCTGTCATTGCTGCTCCTCCACGTTTGTTTTTCGAAACGGACCATAGC
>CAZDXI010000163.1:368-6829 GCA_964509095.1 uncultured Rhodobacterales bacterium | reverse complement strand
CGCGGCTGGCTGTGTGGCGTTGGGGCCACAAGGGCCTGAAGCTCTACCAGCACCGGCCGGGTGCCTTCGATCCCAGCAAACACCGCAGATCCAGGCGCAGGCGTGCCACGCTCGGACAGGAAAAGGGCGGAGGGATTGGTGATTTCTTCCAAGCCGCGACCGGTCATTTCGAACACACCGATTTCGTCCGCCGGGCCAAAACGGTTCTTGACCGAGCGCAGGATACGGAACTGATGCCCACGTTCGCCTTCGAAATACAACACAGTGTCGACCATGTGTTCCACCACACGCGGACCCGCGATCTGGCCTTCTTTGGTCACATGGCCCACGAGCACAACCGAGATACCCTTGCGCTTGGCAAAGGCCGTCAGTTCATGCGCGGCGGCCCGGACCTGAGACACGGAACCCGGTGCGGAATCGACGGTATCAAGCCACATGGTCTGGATCGAATCGATGATGGCGAGGCCGGGCGTTTCAGCGGCCAGTTGTACCGGCGCGTCAGTTAACCCCAGCCGTTGCGCGCGCAGTCGCACTTGGGCAGAGGCTTCCTCGCCCGAGACGTAAATGGTTTTCAGCCCGGAGCGCGCAAAGGCCGCAGCGGCTTGCAACAGAAGTGTGGACTTCCCGATGCCCGGATCACCACCCACCAGCGTGGCAGAGGCATCCACAAGTCCACCGCCCAAAACCCGGTCCAGTTCCCCAATCCCGCAATGGGAGCGGGGCGGGGGGGCTTCTTGCGTGGTGAGGTCGGTCAGCGCGACTGCCGCGCCGCGCTTTTTGCCGAGGGCTTTTGCGCCGGGGCCGGATGCGGACAGTCCGGTGTCTTCGGAAATCGTGTTCCATTCCCCGCAATTGTCACAGCGCCCCGACCATTTACTGAACGAGGCGCCACAGGATGCGCAGGAAAAAGTCTGTTTAGCCATGCGCGATCAATGCATTGCACAGATCGCGCAGGCAAGCCCGATTATTCGGCGGGCACACCCGACATTTTCACAACCGTATCGCGCATCTTGGCCTTCGCGTCGCGGGCCAGTTCCGGCACCAGCTTGGCGAGTTCTTCACGCAGGGATTCGGTTTGTGCGGCGGCCAGCTGTTCCTCCATATCGAGGTCGTGCTGGATGCGCTTGAGTTCCTCGCCGATGGTCTGCGCATAGGACAGACGATCCTGGAACCGGTCCATTTCTTCCTGACGCTGTTTCAGGAAGGACCGTGCACGTGTCACGTTTTCGTCGGAGTAGATGTCGGCCAGGTCCTTGGAGGTCTGGGACATTTGCGCGGCGACTTCCAGCACGTCGTTTTCGAGTTTACCAAGATCCGGGTGCGTGCGCAGGAAGTGCAGACGCTCACGGACCTGATCGAATTCCGTTTTCATCTCGAACACGCCGTCGCGGTCAGCCGAATGCACGGCTGTGTAGGCGTTCGCGATGTCATCCATGGTGATTTTGAACTGACGGTGCGAGTTTTCCAACGCCATTACGCGTGCCCCGCTTGGCAGGATAAAGCACAGCCCGATAGTCAGGATCGTCAGCGCGATCTGGGCATACATGCCGGCTTGCGCGACGGTTTCACCGCCCCAACTTGCCTGAAGTTCCAGCCACGGCAGGATGCCAATCGCGGACATCAGGGTGACGGCTGACATGGCAATGGCCATGACACCGAACAGAAACAAAGACGCATGGCGCACCATGACGTTTTGGATTGTTGAAATAATACGCATTTCGATAGTCCTCACTCCGGTCCGGCTATGTCTGATGACTTGATGCGCCGGATGTTATGAAGCCAAGGTGCTGGAACAATCGACCAAAATTGGGCGGAAAATTTGGTAATTGTGAGACATTGGAAACAATGAAGTTCAGGATTTAGTGGTTGCCGCGTTCGCCTTGCGTATATGTTGAGTGCGCCATCCAATGAGGATCGAAGCGAGTATCAGAATCGTAAACAAATAGAGTCCCCAGCCGGTCTCGATCTTGCCCACCCCGATTCCCTTAAAAATAGTGACATAGACCGCGATCAGGAAAACGTCGGCCATCGCCAGTTTCCCCAACAGTCCCAAAGCAGGTTCCACACGCGGGCTGAGCAGGCGGAAATGCAGCAGAGCGAGGCCGATGGTTTTCAGGTAAGGCGCAAACAACGCAAAGGCGGTAACGATAAGAGCAAGGAACACATCACTTTCCCACAGGCTTTGCAGCCCGGAGATGACGGAGATTTCCTTGAGGTCAAACAAAGGCAAGCCCAGACCCGCGCGGAGCAACGGTGCAAACCACGCGACGGGGTAGAGGATCAGCAGGGACAGGTTGAGGTACTTGAGAACGGTCACCGCACGGCCTCAATCGGCCCTTCGGCACGGCCATGGATGAATTGATCCACGTAAGGATCGCCCGCGCTGTCCATTTCGGCCACCGGTCCGGTCCAGCGAATCTTGCCCGCATGCAGCATCGCGACATTGTCCGCAATGGCGCGCACAGAGGTCATGTCATGGGTGATCGTCATAGCCGTGGCGCCCATTTCGGAGACGATCTCACGGATCAGATCGTTGATCACACCCGCCATGATCGGGTCGAGGCCAGTCGTGGGTTCGTCAAAGAAGATGATCTCGGGCTCGGCGGCGATGGCACGGGCGAGGCCGACGCGCTTTTGCATGCCGCCCGACAGCTCTGCCGGGAAGCGGTCCGCCACATCTGCAGTCAGACCCACACGGCGCAGCTTTTCAACGGCGATCGCATGGGCTTCGTCTTTGGGGCGCTTGAGAGAGCCGCGCAGCAAACGGAAGGCGACATTTTCCCAAACCTTGAGGGAGTCAAACAGGGCGGCGCCCTGAAACAGCATGCCGAAGCGGGCGAGGAAGGCATCCCGGTCACCACTGCCGACGGGCGAGCCGTCAACAGTGATCGTGCCCGCATCGGGCGTGATTAGGCCGAGGATACATTTCAAAGCAACCGACTTGCCGGTGCCGGAGCCGCCGATAATGACCAGCGACGTGCCCTTCGCAATGCTGAGGTCAACACCTCGCAGCACGTGGTTTGTGCCAAAGCTTTTGGTGACGCCACGCATCTCGATCATAGCGCGGTCCTTGTTGGTGCCTTTGGGTGGTCTGAAACGAGGGTCATATCGAAAAGAATACCCCCGTCAGCACAAAGTTTGCAGCCAGGATCAGCACGGCGGCGGCCTCAACCGACCCTTTGGTGGCACGTCCCACCCCTTGCGCCCCCCGGCCCGAGTTCATGCCATAATAGCAGCCCATCAGGGCGGCGATGAAGCCGAACACGGCCCCTTTGACCAGAGAGGACAGGATGTCGAGCGGTTCGAGGAAATCGACTGTGTTCTTGATATAGTTCGCCGGATTGAAGCCCAGAGTGCCGGTGGCAACTGCATAGCCCCCAAAGATGCCGATCACGTCACCCACGGCCACCAGCAGGGGCACGGTCAGAACGGCGGCGAGCACACGGGGGACGGTGAGGTATTTCATCGGATGCGTGGACAGGGTCACGAGAGCATCGATTTGCTCGGTCACTTTCATGGTCGCGATTTCGGCGGCGATGGAAGACGTGACCCGAGCCGCGATCATCAGCCCCACCAGCACTGGGCCGAGTTCGCGCACCATGCCGATGGCGACGATCTGTGGAACGACCGCTTCGGCATTAAATCGGGCGCCGCCGGCATAGATTTGCAACGCCAGAGCCCCACCAGTGAAGAGCGCGGTAAGGCCGACAACAGGCAGGGAAAGCCAGCCGATATTGAGCAAGGCCGTGGCGAACTCGCGCGCATAAAACGGTGGGCGCATAATGTGGCCGATTGTGTTGCCTGCAAACAGTGCCACGCGCCCGATGGCGGCCAAAAGCCCCAGGACCGAGGCGCCGATGGCAGCCAGAAAGCTCACTCGATCACCCGGCGCGCATAGCGGTTGCCAAGATTGGTGAGGATTTCATATCCGATAGTGCCCGCCATTTCTGCAACCGTATCAACGGATTGATGTTGGCCAAGTAGTTGCAAAGCGGTCGGGTCTCGTTCCAGATCGGTCACATCCACGGTGATCAGGTCCATGGACACACGGCCCACCACCGGCACTGGCATGTCGCCGGAATGCAGCTGTGCGTTCGGTCCCATGGCCCGGATCAGCCCGTCAGCATACCCCGCAGCGATCGTGGCAATGCGGGACGGACGTTGCGCCGTCCACGCATTGGAGTAACCCACGGTTTCACCGGGCTCCACATCGCGGATCTGGATCACCGGAATATCCAGCGTCACAACCGGGTGGGCATCCACGTAGGGCATCCCACCGTAAAGCCCGATGCCCGGACGGCACAGGTCAAAGTGATAGGCCGGGCCAAGCAGCATGCCCCCCGTCGCCGACAGGGAGCGGGGCACGTCGAGCCCATCGGTCAGCCCCCGAAAGATGCGCAGTTGCTGCGGGTTCATCGGGTGACGCGGATCATCGGCGCAGGCCAGATGGGACATCAGCAAACGCGGGTTGAGGTCCAGCGCGATGTCTTTGACGGCGAGCCATTCGGCAGGCTCCATGCCCAAACGGTTCATGCCGGTGTCGAGTTGCACGCCAAAGGGGTGGCCGGGCAGGGCCTCCACATGGTGCAAAAGCTGGTCGACGGA
Organism: uncultured Rhodobacterales bacterium; assembly: GCA_964509095.1. Classification (GTDB taxonomy): domain Bacteria; phylum Pseudomonadota; class Alphaproteobacteria; order Rhodobacterales; family Rhodobacteraceae; genus Aliishimia. Next base: position 2,224 of record CAZDXI010000163.1, on the reverse strand, counting down.
GTTGACCAGCGGGATCAGCCCATGATCGCGGATCAGACGGGTATCTTCCATCATATGCCCGGAAAAGACATAGATTTCAGGGCCCTGACCAAGCGCCCCGCGCAGGATCTTGCCTTCTTCCGAAGCGGCAACAAAGAACTTACGCGCGCCTTCGCGGGCCAGACGCCGTGCAACACCCGGCGCGCCAAGGCCGTAACCGTTGGCCTTCACAACGGCACCGGTCTCGCACGCAGTGCGCGCGTTCAAATCCCGCCAGTTGCGCGCGACCGCGCCTGTGTTGATTGTCAGCTTTCCCGTCGCCATGGGACCGCCTTGTGACATGGGCAGCGCCAGCGTCAAGAGGTCAGGGTGTCAGGGGATCCATTGTTCGCGCATGTTGCGCTCAAAGATGTCCTCGCCCACGCGGCAGTTATACCCGGCAACCTTGCGCAGACGCGGGCCGTCCGGCGGTGTGATGCCTGCGATTTCGAGGATCAGCTTGCGCTTGATCGCGCTGGGGAAGTCCTCCCACTCATAAACGGGCAGTACGAACGCGCCCGGGCCGCCGATCACGCATTCGGTGTAATACATATCAAGGTCCGGTATACCCCAGCGCAGGGACAAATCATCCACCGTCATCAAGGGCAGGCCGTTGATGGTCACACCTGTGGCCAAGGCGCGGTCCCGCGCGAGGGTCACGAGGGCACCCTGATTGTTTGGGCCATCACCTGATACGTCAATCACGCGACGCAAGCCTCTGAATTCATTTACTTGCAGGGAGGATGTGGCGTGCTCCAAGATGCCAGAGATCGACGTGCGGCGCAGGCTGGGATCGAAATGGGCAGTGATGCGCTGCGCGACAGCCTGTGCGGCTTCGGGGCTGTCGATCAGGGTCCAGGGCACCACGGTTTTCTGGCTATACGCTCCGGCCCATTCCACATAGGTGACCGCAATTTCCCCAATCAGGCCAGAGTGGATTGCATCATAGACATCGCCCGATCCAAGTGCTGCCGCATAGCCGAGGCGTTGAATTTCAAGCTCTTCCGGGGACATGGAGCGGGACACATCGACCGCGAGAAAGAGTTCCAGATCAACCTCTCGCAGGTCGTCGGCAAAAACCGACGTCGCGGACAGGCAAAAGGCGAGGCACCAACGCATAGAAGCAATGGTGCGCCTTTGAGTTGAATTGTCCAGTCACAAAGCCGGGGGATCAGAATTCCTGATCGGGCAAATAGCCGGGGCGCGCGAGGTTGCCAAAGCGCGTGAAGCGGCCTTCGAAGGACAGATCGACCGTGCCAATGGGGCCGTGACGCTGCTTGCCAATGATGACTTCGGCGCGGCCATGCAGGCGTTCCATACGTTCTTGCCACTTGGCCATCTCTTCGAGGTTCTCGTCGCCGGGCTTTTCACGTTCCACATAGTATTCTTCGCGGAACACGAACATGACCACGTCGGCGTCCTGTTCGATGGATCCGGATTCGCGAAGGTCCGACAGCTGCGGGCGCTTGTCTTCGCGGTTTTCCACCTGACGCGAAAGCTGGGACAGCGCAATCACGGGGATGTCGAGTTCCTTGGCGATGGCTTTGAGACCCATGGAAATCTCACCGATTTCCTGAACGCGGTTTTCGGATGTGCCGCGCACCAGTTGAAGATAGTCGACGATCAGCACATCAAGGCCGTGGGTCCGTTTGAGACGACGCGCGCGTGCGGATAGCTGCGCAATCGGGATCGCGGCGGTGTCGTCAATATAGAGAGGGCAGGCCTCCAGCGTTTTGGCCGCGTCCACAAAGCGGCGGAATTCACCTTCGGTCATGTCACCACGGCGGATGTTTTCTGATGGAATTTCAGCGGCTTCGGACAAGATACGGGAGGCAAGC
>CAZDXI010000163.1:0-358 GCA_964509095.1 uncultured Rhodobacterales bacterium | reverse complement strand
TCTCCAGAGAGAAGAACCCGACAACGCCACCATCGACGGTGCCATCGGTGCCATCGGGGCGTTGGCCCTTTTTATTTTTCTTGGCGATGTTGAAGGCGATGTTGGTCGCCAGCGAGGTTTTGCCCATCGACGGACGCCCGGCGAGGATCAGAAGGTCAGAGCGGTGCAGGCCACCCAGTTTCTTGTCCATATCCATCAACCCGGTGGAGACACCAGCAAGGCCACCTTCGCGCTGATAGGCTGCGTTGGCGACGTTCACCGCGTCGGTCACGGCCTTCAGGAAGGACTGGAACCCGGTTTCGGATTGACCCTGTTCGGCCAGTTTGTAGAGCTTTTGTTCGGCCTCGACGATCTGTTC
>CAZDXI010000162.1:3400-6830 GCA_964509095.1 uncultured Rhodobacterales bacterium | reverse complement strand
GAAATCGGCATGGTATTTCAGGACCCGCTGACCTCGCTGAATCCGTTGTTGCAGATCGGGGATCAACTGGTCGAAACGATGCGCACGCATCTCGATATCACCCAATCAGAGGCTGAAAAACGCGCCATCGCCGCGTTGGAAGAAGTTGGTATTCCCGGCGCTGCGGAACGGGTCGACAGCTATCCGCACGAGTTCTCGGGCGGGATGCGCCAACGCGTGGTCGTGGCGCTTGCGCTTTGTGCGGAACCCTCGCTGATCATCGCGGATGAACCGACGACCGCGCTGGACGTATCTGTACAGGCGCAGATCATTGCTCTGTTGCGGCGGCTGTGTCGGGATCGGGGCACGGCGGTGATGCTGATTACGCATGATATGGGCGTGATTGCGGAGGCCACGGATCGCGTGGGTGTCATGTATGCCGGACGTTTGGCGGAGATAGGCGCGGTCGAACAAGTGCTGACGCATCCACGGCACCCTTATACGCACGGGCTGATGGCTTCGACCCCGCTGGCGTCGGCGGGTAAGGACCGGCTGCACCAGATCCCCGGCGCGATGCCGCGTCTGGATGCGGTGCCTGAGGGTTGCGCCTTTCACCCGCGCTGCCCGTATGCGGTGGACAAGTGTCGCACGGCACCAAAACCCCATGTAGAAGGTGATGCCGCTGCGTGTTGGTTCCCGCTGGTGGCGGAGGAGGTGTCCTGATGGCGCTGGTGCGGGTACAGGGTCTAACGCGGGTGTTTGACGTGTCTAAGCCGTGGTTGAACCGGGTGATCGAACGCCGCAAGAAAGCGTTCCTGACCGCTGTGTCCGATGTTGATTTTCAGATCGACGAGCGCAGCACCTACGCGCTGGTGGGAGAAAGTGGCTCCGGCAAATCCACCATCGGTCGGATGCTGGTGGGGCTTCTGACGCCCAGCGATGGCACGGTGGAAATCGACGGCGTGGACCTTGCAACAGAGACAGACGCCGCCAAAGTGGATGCGATCCGATCTGACATTCAAATGATCTTTCAGGACCCGTTTGCCTCGCTGAATCCGCGTTGGAGGGTCCGGGATATCATCGTCGAACCCGTGGCCGCACGGGGTGGGGACACAACCGGTTTGGCCGCGAAACTGTTGGAGCAGGTGGGTCTGTCGGCACAAGATGCGGGCAAGTTTCCGCACGAATTTTCCGGCGGGCAACGGCAGCGGATCTGCATTGCGCGCGCGCTGGCCTCGGGGCCGAGGCTGATTGTGTGTGATGAGCCGACCTCCGCGCTGGATGTGTCTGTGCAGGCGCAGGTGCTGAATTTGATGAGCGATCTGAAGGATGATTTCGGCCTGACATATGTGTTCATCAGCCATGATCTGACTGTGGTGCGGCACATGGCGGACCGGATTGGGGTGCTCTATCTTGGGCGGTTGGTGGAAGAAGCCACGCCGCAAGAGCTGTTCGAAAACCCACGCCATCCCTACACGCAGATGCTGCTGGACGCCGCGCCACGCATGGATGGGTTTGGCCGGGAAGTCGCGCCGCCAGAAGGCGAGATCCCTGACCCGATCAACCCGCCGTCGGGGTGCGCGTTTCACCCACGTTGCCCGATGGCGCAGGATGTGTGCAAGCGTGACCGGCCCGAGATGCGCGGGTTTGCGACTGCTCGGGCGGCGTGTCATTTTGCGGAGTGAGGTAAGTGTTCGTGCTGAGAACCAGCGCGGAATCAAGGGCCGCCCGCACGGTCTGTCGATTGGCCACCGTCAGCGCGACGTTCGAGCCAAGAGCTTCCACGGCTGTCGTAAACCAAGCTAATCAAAGTTCGGATCGCCAGACCGCGGCTCTTTGATATCGCTGCCATTGAAACACGTTTGACCTTGTGGCAGCGTCCCGCAGACCCAACCAGACACGAGCGTCTCATGACCAATCCATCCACCGCGCCCGCCGGGCTTAACGCCGCGATCTTTGCCGGATGCATGGTCGCTTTTCTTGGCTTTGGCTTTGCGGCCACGTTTGGCGTGTTCCTTGCGCCCATGTCCCAAGATCTTGGTTGGGGGCGGGAGACGTTTTCGCTGTCCGTCGCGCTGCAATTGCTGACATGGGGGTTCACCCAACCCATCGCTGGTGCGGTCGCGGATAAGTATGGCACCGGGCGCGTGCTGGCCTTTGGTGCGATCATGGCTGGGATCGGCTTTGCTTTGCGGGGGATGACGACGGACCCGACCGCGTTCGTTCTGACGGGCTTGCTTGTGGGTGCGGGCACCGGGGCGGCATCGTTCCCGATTGTCGTTGGTGCGCTTGGCAAGATCGTCAGCCCGGAGCGGCGGAGCTTCATCCTTGGCCTTGGCACGGCAGCGGCGTCTCTGGGCATGTTCGCGGCGGCACCTAGTGCGACGGTGATGATCGGGCAATTGGGATGGCAAAGCGCGCTGATCCTGATCGGTGTCAGTTTTGCGTTGATCCTGCCATTCCTGATCTTCATCGCTCGGGTGTCCAAGCCGACGGCATCAGGCTCTAGTGCGGGGGATTTCAGCCATGCTGTCGGGATCGCGTTCCGGGATCGCAGCTATCTGTGCCTGTTCTTCGGCTTCTTTGTCTGCGGGTTCCATGTGGCGTTTATCCAGACGCATTTGCCAGCCTATGTGATGGACCTTGGGCTGGCGGCCACGATTGGAGCTTGGTCGCTGGCGCTGATCGGGCTGTTCAATATTGCCGGGTCGTTCTTTTCCGGCTGGGCAGGGCAGAAACTGTCCAAGAAGTGGGTGCTCAGCGCGATCTATGTCGCGCGGGCCGTCGTGATATCGGTGTTCATCCTGACACCTGTGTCTGAAACGAGCGTGCTGGTGTTCTCTGCCATCATGGGCTTGCTCTGGCTGTCCACGGTGCCGCTGACGATGGGGCTTGTGGCGCAGACGCAGGGTCTGCGGTTCCTGTCGACGCTGACGGGGCTTGTGTTCTTAAGTCACCAGACGGGCAGTTTTCTGGGCGCTTGGCTCGGTGGGCGCATCTATGATGCGGCGCAGGATTATACGCCGATGTGGTGGGCTGCTGTGGTCCTGGGTCTGCTGGCCGCACTGATCCACATGCCGATCCGGGAAGCTCCGGGACCGTTGGCCTTGGCGGAAGCTGATGAGCCGAAGCAATCGGTGTGAGCATATATGATCTTCAAAGCCTAATAAGTTGTCTTTGCAAAAAGACGCGATCCAACGTCAGTGTCGGCTCTGCGGGACGAAGCGGAAGTTCGCTGCGGCCGCACCAATGACCGCTATCGTGTTTTGAGAGTGTGGGGAGCACCAGTTGTGGCGATTCCGAGGTGGTCTTATTCCGCTGTTCGGTTGGACCATGTTTGGTAGGCAGCCTGCTCGTCTGAGCAAGCTTGCAACGTCATCGCTATCATCTGATTTTCATCGCTACGTCCCGTGCTTGTTTCCCCTGTCAGGGTCAGGCACATCCCGGAAGC
>CAZDXI010000162.1:0-3390 GCA_964509095.1 uncultured Rhodobacterales bacterium | reverse complement strand
GTATATGTGACTCATAACGCCTATTATGTAAAAAAGGCCCCCGAAAGCGGGAGCCTTTCAAGCAATCGGTGCGACCCGAGGCAGTGGGCCGCGCCGATCTGGGTCTGCGTTGATTACAGGCCCAGTTTTGAATCGTCGTTATACATGCCAACCAGCGTATTCATCTGACCGGTCAGGCTGTTCATCGAGTTGTAGACAAATGCCCGTTGATCGGACCCGATGTCTTCACCCGCCGCGACGCTGTCGAGGATCGGTTGAATTTCGGCCCAAAGCGCCAGAACGCTATCGAGACCGTTCAGGATCTCTTCGTTTTTGGTTGCCGTGATACCGGCTTCGGGCATGCCAGACCGCAGGGCATTGGCCGATGCGTTGTAAATGTTGCGCGCGTTTGCCAGTTCTTTGCCAGCGGCTTCAGTATCGAAACCGGAGAGCATCAGGCACACGTTCTTGGAAATCCGCTGGGCCAGCATACGCTGACGACCGGCGATATCGATGGTCAAGGCGTCTGCCTGCAACAGCGCAGTCGGATCGGCATATTCACCGGAGATCACACTGACGAGATGCTTGGCCACGTCCAGCATGTCGCGACCGACCAGAGCGATGTGCACGACTTCTTCATCTGTGCCGCCATTGTCGATGATATCTTCGATTTCCGGATGCAGCGGATCCCAGATTTCGCGCAGTTTGGCGAGATCGATCAGGACTTTGGGGTCCTTTTCTTCGCCCTTCATGCCAAGTGCTTCGTCTCCGAATTCCAAACCGTTGATGATCTGGTCAAACTCTGCGGTTGCGGCCTTCAGCAGCTTTGCGCTGGCGGCTGTTTCCACACCGGCGTGTGAAAAACACGCGGCGGCAGGGATGCGCTGGCTCAGCATGCGCAGTTTGCCGGAATAGTTGATGCGCTCACTTGCGCCGACGTCTTCGATAAAGCCAGCTTCGATCAGCTCGGCCTGTGTCGCGTCTGTGGCGTCATCTGCGGCAAACGCAGCGGATCCAATTGCCAGCGCGGCGACGTAAGTCAGGGGTTTCATCTTGCCGAACACGGCAGTCTCCTTTCTGCGGGGGTGCTCCGGTGTGATCGGGGCCTCCCGGTCTCTGGTGGTCCATGTGCCGATCTTGTCTTGCGTGATCGGGCACGGGTCAGGGATGAGGATCGGATCGCGCGTTGTGGCGCTCTCCGTGTCAGTCAAACAGCTTGGGGTGGAAAGAACGTCATTGACGCCCTTCCCGGCCCAATTTCGGGCTTAGCTGTTGTTCGGTACGTTCACCCACACTTCAACGCGGCGGTTGATCTGGCGACCTTCCTCGTTGCCGTTGCAGGCCGACGGAGCCACTTCGCCGTAACCGGCTGCGGACATTTCCACATTTGCCAGACGCTCACCGCCATAACCGGCGATTTCGCCCATCACCTGTTCCGCGCGGCGCGTGGACAAAGTGCGGTTGCTGTCAAAGGCGCCGACATCGTCGGTGAAGCCTACGAACAGAACTTCCGTCCCGGCTGGCTTGGTTTCCAGGTAGTCGGTCAGGCGCTGCATATCCAGCATCGCGCGTTCATCCAGACGGGAGGACCCGGTGGTGAAGCGGAACGTGGAAGACAGACGATCATAGTCCACCATCATACCCAGCATTTCGCGCATCACGCTGCCTTCATAGGGATCCACGTTCGGATCCAGCAGAGCACGGGCGCGGCTGCCGTCTAACGGTTGTGGCCGCTTGTCGATACCCAGACCGATGAAACCGGCTTTCTGGATCACTTCGTCCGCTTCGGACGATTGTGCGTAATCCAGGAATTCCTGTGTGGCTTCGGTCAGCGAGTCGCCGCGATTGTAAAGATACAGACGACGCTGGAAGGCGTATTCCTCTGTCCGGGCGGAAAACGCATCCGGGGTCATGACGATCCCGCATTCGTTTACCAGCGGAAGCGGTTTTGCGCCGCGTTGGAACGCGTAAGAGACATAGCCAATGGCGTTCGGGTCCGCATTCACGGCTGTGGCCATTTTGGTGTTGTCGTTGATTTCGGTCGCTGTTTCGGCAACCGGAAGACCGTCGCCGCCAAACAAGGCCGCCTGGAACACACCGCGTGTGCCAGAGCCGTCCTGACGATCAAACAACGCGATCGGCGCGTCGTTACCGCCCACGTCTTTCCAGTTCTTGATCTGACCGGAATAGATGCCCGCCAATTGCTGAGTCGTCAGACGCTGCACCGGGTTGTCCGGGTGGATGATCACAACAAGGCTGTCCACAGCGACGATGTGTTCTTGCGCCGGGGAGATCATGTTGCCCGCACCTGCGTCACGCAGTGCACGCGCCTCCGCAGGTTTGATGCGGCGAGATGCCATGCCGATTTGCGTTTCCTCGCTCAGCAGCTTTTTGAACGCGTCACCGGATGCGGTGGAGGACACAAGATAGCTGCCCATTGGATCGCCAAAGCCCTGCTCGCCAATCATCTCGGCGACGATTTCGCCTTCTTTGGATGTCGACGTGATTGTGGTGTCCGCATTCTGGAAAGCGCCGAAGCCCTGGATCAGAAGCGGCATCATACCAAGGCCAACTGTGTCGGACCCGGCAATCACAATATCTGCTGTTGCGGTTTCAAACACGGGGCAAGCGTCGCCTTCACAGCGCACGCGCTCCGCAGAAATGCGCAACTCACCAAGGCCAGTGCGCACGACATATGCGTTCTCTTCAAATGCAACGAATTCGCCAACAATGTTAACGGTGCCGTCAGCAGATTTCAGCGCCACTTCGTCTGCGGATGCCAGTGCGGGCAAGGTCAATGCACCTGCAATCGCAAAAGCGCGCAGGGCACATGTGCCTTTTAAAACAGTGTTCTTGATCATTGCGGTCTCCTCTCAATGCTCGATGCGCGCGATGACAGGGGTCATGCCCCGCCCCGCGCGACGCGCGTTCTGATCAAAATTAGTGAGGCGAATATGCTTAACCGCTTGCGGCAAATTTGAGGCAAATTTGCGCTATCCCGGCGGTAAGTTGCGGGAAGAATGGTGTCGTCTTATCAGGCAATTCAACTTAAAGTTGGAATTGGCGCGTCCAATTTGGGCCATCCCGAAGTTGGATCAGCTTCCTGTATCAGGTCGAAACCTTGCCAGAACAATGTCGGGGGCATGGATGAAGCGGCAGACTGCTCAATCATTCCAAGGTATCCCGCCAGGAGTGCTTAGGTTGAAACCCAAGCATCTCCTTCGCTTTTTTGTTGGAAAAGAACGTCTCGTTCGCGCCCATCTCACCGCGAACCTCGACACCCTGATAGAACTGTTCGATCACTTGTTGCGAAGTAATACCAACTGACAGGTCGTCGTTGGATACGTTGAAAACCTCATAGCCCAGGCCGTCGGTCTTCAAACAGCAGTCCACTACATGCCCCAAATCGCG
>CAZDXI010000161.1:0-6867 GCA_964509095.1 uncultured Rhodobacterales bacterium | reverse complement strand
TTGCCGGGCAGCATGCGTTTCACGGCCAGTGTCACAACGCGCTCCGGATATGCACCTTCAAGGATTTGCGCCTTGGTGCGCTCCTTGATGCCGCCGGGATGGCCGGTGTGCCAATAGTGCTTTTCTTCGCGCTTCTTACCGGTCATCTGGATTTTGTCAGCATTGATGATGATGACATTATCGCCCATGTCCATGTTTGGCGTGAAGGACGGCTTGTGCTTGCCGCGCAAGCGCATGGCAACAATCGACGCGAGACGGCCCAGAACGACGCCCTCTGCGTCGATCAGAACCCATTTCTTGTCGATATCTGCCGGAGTTGCAGAAAAGGTTTTCATAGTGGTCAGACCCTAAGTTTCGGGGTGGAATTCATCTGGCGCGGTTATACAGGGGTTTGAGACCAGTTCAAGCGCGCAAAATCGAAAAATAATACGTAAAATCAGAAGCTTGAAATTAAGGTATCAATATACCCCACCCTAAACCGCGATTTGTTCCGATGGATTTACCAACAATTCACGCAAGATCACCATCGCGCTTTCGAACCGTTCTGTACTGATCCCTGCATTCAACGCAATACGCACAGCATGAGGCGCGCGACCGTCGCGCGTGGCGAACTCTTCGGCCGGACGGATGCGCACACCGCGCCCTTCGGCTGCAAGACAAAACGCCCCTGCCCGCCATCCTCCGGGCAGCAACAGCCACAGGAACGGCACGTCTTGCTGCCATTGCACATCGAATGCACCCAGATGGTTCAGCGCAATCTGCATGTATTGCCCAAACCGCGCACGAACAGCTTGCGCCACCTTCTGGATGTCGGGATGACCAAGCAAGAGATGCGTCAGATCGTTCAACGGCGTTGCAAGACCAAAGAACCCATATTCCGCCGCGCGCCGCAGATCAGAGGATCTTTCCTTTGGCCCTAACGCAAACCCGATGCGCAAAGCCGGGGTCAGCACTTTAGAGATCGACGTCACATACCAAGCACGCTCTGGCGCGAGTATCCGGTAGGATGGTGCGCGGGCGGTGCCCATGCTGTAACAATCATCATCCACAATCTGCAGATCATATTGCCGGGCGACGGCGACAATCTCGCGGCGGCGGTCCTCGGGCGTGTGCAGACAGGTGGGGTTGTGAACTTCTGGGCAGGTGACAAGAACACCCGATCCATGCGCACGCGCCGCGGCTTTTAAGGCATCGGGCTTGATGCCACTGGCGTCCATCTCAATCGGGACAACCTTGGCCCGCAGCAGACTCGCCGCCCGGATCACGCCGGGATAACCGAGTTCCTCCACATAAATGATGGGCACCGCCCCGGTCAGCGCCGTTTGCAGCACCATGCAGATCGCGTTCTGTCCGCCGTGACACAGCACAACGTCTTTTTGATCAATCTGACCAAGAGCTGTGTCCCTCAGCCAATCGACCACCGCCTCTCTTGCCGGGCGTGCCGCTTCTCTTGTGGGGTAATGCATCACGCCCGAGGGTGGGTTCTGAGCGATTTGTGCCAACAACGCGCGGATCAACGCCGCCTGCCCCATGTCCGGCAGCACCGGGGAAAACAGGCTGATCGGGCCAGTTTCCGGTTCGCTGTTATGGGGGACGCCATCAATCTCAATCGGTGGTGGTGCGGGCTTGGCCTTGGTATCCGCGACAAAGGTTCCTCGTCCAACAGCAGCTTCCAACACGCCTTCATCTGTCAGGATCGTGTAGGCCCTTGCGACTGTTCCGGGAGTCATGTCCACGCGCCACGCCAAGTCTCTTACAGGGGGCAGCTTTTCTCCGGGCGTTAACTCGCCCGTTGCAACGGCTTGTCGCAGAGCGTCCGTCAGGCGGCGATACTTCGGCCCGTCATAGGCGTCCAGATCAGGCTGCCAAATTGTACCCATTACAATGTTTTCCTCGACGCTAGTACAATCCGAATGTATCAATCAATCATGGCTCATACGCCATATTGTGTCAATACAATTTACGAAAGGACATCCCATGACACATGCTCGTCACGCAGACGCCCTGCACTTTCTGGCCAACCGCCCGCTGACTCCGTTTTCGACGGTCGCGCTGTCGGTCGTCGTGACGATTGTGAAATGGGAGGAGCGTCGCCGCACCCGTAAAGCCTTGGCACAGTTGGACGATCACCTGCTGGAAGATATTGGTCTTACCCGCCATCAGGCGCAACTTGAAACACGTCTGCCGTTCTGGCGCGATTGATCCAACAGAAAGGCGCCGTCTCCCCCGGCGCCTTTCATTCTTAGGGGTACAATTTCAAAGACGGGCTCAACCCATGCCTTTGTAATCGGCCTCCATGTCTTCGATCTTCTCTTTTCCCTTGGACCATTTCTTCACCTTGTGAAGCTTGTAGGCAAAGGTTGTGCCTTCTCCGATGGTCACGGTCTGGCTGCCGTGCTTGCCGCCAGAAACTGTCAGCTCCAACGTATTGCCAGCCGCTTTCCAACCGTGCCCGGTGCCCCAGTTGCTTTCGATATGTTCGGCAAGCTCGGCTTCCATCACGGCCCAGATCTCGGACACGATGCGTGCATCGCCGCCTTCATCGGCCATATTGTTGCGCACGATATTGGCGTCATTGTTCAAAATCCGCTTCAACGGCCCTTCAGCAAGCGAGAAGTTCATCAGCTTCAGTTTGGCCTTCTTGGCCTCTTTCAGATCAAAGCTGATCGCGTGCTTGCGCCCAAGCCCAAGGAATTTCAGCGCCGCACCAGCGTCGAGATCCTTTTCCTTCACATCCGACCAGTCAATCGACACAGTGGACGTCTTGATCGGGCGATCCGTCAGATGCGAGGCGCGCACCTTGCCTTCCGGGTCCACATAGGCTTTCGCGCCCAACGGGTCACATTTTTTCCCATAAGAACAAAGCTCCAGCAGATGCGCATTGCCCCGGAAATAGGACTGACTTCCGTACTTAAATTTGTGTTCTGTAATCTTGATAGACATGAAAATCTCCTCTCTCAAATGAATGAGGCAGACGATATTCCACGCCAAAAATTCAATCTATGGAGGAATCTCTTACCTTGCCTGCACGAAATGTTCGCGCCAGATGATCACCGCCCCGGCCCCGACAATCAGCAACACACCGGGGAACAATGTGTCCACCGGGGCCTCGTCAAAGATGGCCCAGCCAAAGAAAAACGCTGTTAAAATGCCCACATAGCTGAACGGGGCGAGCACGGATGGATCCGCAATGCGATAGGCGAACATCAGCAACAGCACCGCGACACCCCCGGATAGCGCCAGCGCAAGGATCAGCGCGGCATCTTCCCAGCTTGCGATCGGCGAAAAGCCAGACGTGGCCAGCGCCAGCACGATTCCAGCACAGGCGGATGCGAGCGACGAATAGATCAGCAGCAGCGCGCTTGGCACGGAATTGTCAAAGAACCGCACTGACACAATCGAAAACCCATAACACAGCGAGGCGAGGATCGGCAGCAGCGCAATCGGCGTGAAACTGTCAGACCCGGGACGCAGGATCAGCAGCGCGCCCGCAAACCCAAAGATCAGTGCAAAAATCCGCCAGGGACCGACCTTTTCGCGGAACATAATGACGGACAGCAGAACGATAAACAGTGCGCTAGTCTGCGCGAGAGCCGAGATCGTCGCCAACTCAAGCACTGTCAGCGCAGTATAGAAACTCAACTGTGCCACGGCTACTGTCGCGCCCCTGAACAAGGCCAGCTTCCAGCGTTTGACCCGGAACCCTGCCCTCGTGAACGGAATTTCGCGCATCCAGAGCAACACAACAAAGGACGGAATCACCCCCAGCACATTGCGATAAGCCGCCAGTTCCGGAGTGCCATAGCCGCGCGCGGACATGATGCGCACCAATATGCCCATCGTATCAAACCCGATGAGCGCCACCATTGTCAGACCAATTGCAAATAACGTCCGGTTCTCCGCGCGCTCCATCAGCCCTCGATATCCGCCGCCGAACCTGTCGGCGGAATCGCATAAGTCAGCGACGCGCGCGCCACCGGCTTGTCGCTGCCGTCGGAAAACACCAGAACATCCCCAACGGCCAGCGAGCGTCCCAACTTGTGCAATGTGGCATGCCCCAGCAGGTCCTTGCCTGCTTCGGGTTTGCGCATGAAATCAATGGAACAATTCGTGGTCACAGCCAGCGGTTTTGGCCCGATCATCCCCAGCACGGCCACATACATGGACACATCGACCAGCCCGAACATGGCCGGACCGGACACCGTGCCACCGGGGCGCAAATGCTGCTCGCCGACCTTCAGGCGCAAGACAGCCGCATGATCGCTGACGCTTTCCACATGGAACTGATCGGCCACCTGTGCAAAGACCCGCACCAGAAACGCATTCAACTCATCTTCGGTCATGACGGCGGCCATGTGCTTGTCCCTTACTTTGTCTTGGCGCTAGAGTTGTCGCAAATAGGGCGGAGGAACAAGATGGCCATTCTGGAACGGCACGTCACAAACGCAGTGGCGCATCTGCATATGAACGCGCCGGAGAGGCTGAACGCCCTGTCCGACGAGATGCTCGCGGCCTTACAAGCAGAGTTCGATCACCTAAAAGACGACCGCTCTGTGCGGGCCGTGATCCTGTCGGGGGCTGGTAAAGCGTTCTGTGCGGGGCATGATCTGAAGCAGATGACCCAAGCGCGTCAGGCCCCCGATGGGGGCAAGGCTGCGTTTAAGGACCTGTTTGATCGTTGCGCGCACATGATGCAGACGATCCAGTCCCTGCCCCAGCCTGTGATCGCTCAGGTCCATGGCATCGCAACCGCCGCCGGATGTCAGCTTGTGGCGTCCTGTGATCTGGCCGTCGCCGCACAAGGCACGCGCTTTGGGGTCAATGGCGTGAACATTGGACTGTTCTGCTCGACACCTATGGTGGCCCTGTCCCGGAATATCCCGCGCAAACAGGCGTTTGAGATGCTCACGACCGGCAGCTTTATCGAGGCCGAGCGTGCGCAAGACCTTGGACTGATCAACCGCGTCGCAGCGCCTGATGCTCTGGCGGATGAGACGCGCGCGCTCGCCGAACAGATCGCCGACAAACTCGCGGTTGCGGTCAAGATCGGCAAGGAAGCGTTCTACCAGCAAATTCAGATGCCGCTTGATCAGGCCTATGCCTATACCGGCGACGTGATGATCGAAAACATGCTGCACCGCGACACCGAAGAAGGCATCGCCGCCTTCCTTGAAAAGCGAGATCCGACCTGGGAGCAGTAACCTCAGGTTGTTTCCTTAATGGCTTAGGATTGTTTCCAAATCTGCGCTTGGGAATTGGGCAGGTTTGTGGCAAGAATGGGACCAAGTGATATGGGTCGCCGTTTGGCGGAAGGTTCCTCCAGGGTCATCTCTCTCTGACCACCGACATGCCTGCCGCGGCGACCCCATCTCCCTTTTCTCCAAAATCTACCCAAGTGACTGAAACGCGGCCTTCATTTCGGCCAGCATTCTGATGGCTCCGCTCTGGTACTCCATCGCGCGCAACGCCGCATCATGCTCCTCTCCACGCAGACATTCTTTAGCCCGTGGACAAGGATCAGTGCTGCACGCGCCCTCAAAGACGTCCCGTTAGGATGAGTTCCTGTTTGCCATGCCCGTCCGCCTTGCCAGCCTCGCCTGCCTGCCATAAGTGGCAAGGCATGACACACACACTCCACATCGTTGGCGGCGGCATGGCCGGGTCAGAAGCCGCGTGGCAAGCCGCCGAGGCCGGCGTGCCCGTCGTGATCCACGAAATGCGTCCCCATGTCGAAACCTTCGCGCACCAGACCGGTAATCTGGCCGAGATGGTCTGCTCCAACTCCTTCCGCTCGGATGATGATGAACAAAACGCTGTGGGCCTTCTGCACTGGGAAATGCGCGCCGCAAACGGTCTGATCATGGCCGCCGCAGACCAGCACAAATTGCCGGCTGGTGGTGCTTTGGCTGTGGATCGTGAGCACTTTGCCGAATGGGTCACTGCGAAACTGCGCGCCCATCCCAACATCCGCATTGAACCGGGTGAGATCACATCCCTGCCCGAAGATGGGCAATGGATCATCGCCACTGGCCCGCTGACGTCTTCTTCGCTTGGTGAGGCCATCGCGGCAGAAACCGGCAAGGATGCGCTAGCCTTTTTCGACGCCATCGCGCCCATCGTTTATGCCGACAGCATCGATATGACCAAGGCGTGGATGCAGTCCCGGTATGACAAAGGCGACACGGAAGAGGAACGCACCGCCTATCTCAACTGCCCCATGGATCGCGATCAGTACGAGGCGTTCATCGACGCGCTCCTTGCCGCCGACAAGACAGAGTTCCACGAGGGCGAGACCGCTACGTACTTTGACGGCTGCCTGCCGATTGAGGTCATGGCAGAACGCGGTCGCGAAACCTTGCGGCATGGGCCGATGAAGCCCGTGGGCCTGACCAATCCCCATGACCCGGATGTGAAGTCTTATGCCGTGGTGCAGCTGCGTCGAGACAACAAGCTGGGCACGCTTTACAATATCGTCGGCTTCCAGACCAAGATGAAGTACGGCGCACAAACGGATGTTTTCAAAACGATTCCGGGGTTAGAGAACGCAAGTTTCGCACGTCTTGGCGGGATCCATCGCAACACCTTCCTGAATTCACCCACATTGCTTGATGATCAGATGCGGCTGCGCTCACGACCCAACATCCGCTTTGCCGGGCAGATTACCGGCGTTGAAGGATACGTCGAAAGCGCAGCCATGGGCCTTCTTGCCGGACGTATGGCGGCAGCGGAGCTTAGCGGCTCTGCCGTGACGCCGCCCCCCGCCACAACGGCCATGGGTGCGTTGATCACGCACATCACAGGCGGGGCCGAGGCAAAGACCTTCCAGCCCATGAACGTGAATTTCGGTCTCTTCCCGCCTCTCACAGG
>CAZDXI010000160.1:0-7041 GCA_964509095.1 uncultured Rhodobacterales bacterium | reverse complement strand
TGGGCTCTTCGCGGCCATCGGATGCAGCGCAGCATTGGGCCGAGTATCGGGGAAACCGGCGACGGTCACGGCCCATAAGAGACATTCACCACCCATTCGAGTTGCCGCGGTTGCAGCCCGCATAGCCGACATTCGCTGCGATAGCGAAACATTTGGTAAGTCAAGTTAGCAAAGCGCTTACTAAGTGGAAGCCGTCGGAAACTTTTCTAACATCTTCTGCAAGTCCAAAAGTGTCGTCCACAGAGAGGTTCCGGTCATGAAACCGTACCTTGCGTGCAATCTGATAGCGTGCGTAGTTTTCGTTAGCTCGGGTCGTACAAATACCCGATGCCGCGCACAGTTTTTATGACCTCTGGCTTTTCTGGATTGGGTTCAATCTTGCGCCGCAGCCGAGAGATGCGAATGTCGATGCTGCGGTCGAAGGGATCCCATGCACGGTCATGTGCCTGTTCCAATAGTTGGTCTCGGTTCAGAACCCGGCCTCTATTTTCTGCAAACACTTTAAGCAGGCTGTATTCCATCGCCGTAAGCGGGACCTCGGTCCCATCTTCCGACAGTAACTTCGCCGCATCTTTGTCCAACGTAAACGCGCCAAAGAGGGCGTGAATGCCGTCCGATTTGTCTGGCTTCTGGTGAACCCGGCTTGCCTCGCGACGCAGGATCGCCTTGAGCCGCGCTTCCAGTTCGCGCAAATCGACAGGCTTACCCAGATAATCGTCCGCGCCCATTTCCAGACCAATGATCCGATCCACGACGTCGCCCGCCGCGGTTAGCATGATCACAGGTGTCGTATTGTCAGGCCGCAGTGATCGTAGGATGGAAAGCCCGTCCTCCTTGGGCATGTTGATATCCATGATGATGACATCCACCGGTGTCTGCGCCAAAATGCTCCGCAATTCCTCGCCGCCAGATGCGCCAGACACCTTAAATCCACGTTTCCCAAGATATTCCTGCACCATATCGCGCAGGTCGATTTCGTCGTCGCAAACCAGAATGTGCGCTTCTTGACTATCCATTGGGGGTGTCCTTTTGGTCGGCAAGCAATCTGCCCACAAGGTCGCGCAGTTCCGTCGGAGCGACCGGCTTTTCAAGATGCGGCAACCCGGATTCCGTCAGTAGGCCAAGCGAACTCTGTCCCATCGTGTCGCCCGTAATATACGCCGTACGCGTCAACATATGCGGGAACCGAGCCTGTAACGTTTCATAGATCTTGCGACCATCCACACTGGGCATATTCATATCGCTCAGGAACACGTCATAGCGCCGCCTATCCAGTTGCTGCAGCGCCTCTTCGCCCGACGCCACAAAATCCACGTCAAATCCATCCCGACGCAAAATTTCAGCGTTCAGTTCACCAACCTCCACCTCATCATCAACGATCAGGACCCTGTTTTTGTCGATGTCGGTGACGTCAGACTGTGTGTCATCTGCATCGACATAGTCGCTTTTAGCGGCAGGCAGTGTCATGCGGAAACACGTTCCGTCTCTAACCGCACTATCCAGCGTGATCTGCCCACCATGTGACAACACAATCCGGTGGCAGAATGCCAATCCTATGCCTGTGCCCTCGCCAACGTCCTTTGTCGTGAAAAACGGTTCAAAGATGCGGGCTCGGATCGCCTCCGGGATGCCGGGGCCGTTGTCTTGAACAGCGATTTCAACCATGTTGCTGCTGGGAAGCGAACACGCCGATACCGTAATCTGGTCACCAATTCCAGAGGACGTCAGCGCCTGCTCGGCATTAATAATCAGGTTGATAATCACCTGCGTGATTTGATCGGCATCCGCTGCAATTGGCGGCAATCCATCCACAATCTTCTGTGTGATGCGCACAAGCCCAGATTTATTGCCGTATCCTACGACATCCGTGGCCGTGTCTAAAATCCAGCCGACATCAACCGTCTCGATCTTGCTGGGTTGCTGGCGTGCCATGGCAAGAAACGTCTTTACGATTTTCGCGCAACGCTCGGCTGCGTTTCCGATTTTTTCAATCCGAGCCACTTGATCCGGATCGGAAATTTCCTCTTTCAGCATCAGTGAATGGCCCACGACAACTGAAAGCGGATTGTTCAATTCATGCGCCACGCCAGCAAGCAATTCTCCCAGCGCCGACATTTTCTCGTTCTGGAATAACAAATCGCGCTGCTTGGACAGCTCGTCTTCAAGCGCGATTTCCTCGGTCAGATCGCGCGTGTTGGAGACGATGACTTCTTCGCCATTGAATTCAATAAGCCGCGACGAGTCCGCGCCCCAGAATTTTCGACCTTTGGCGTCGACGAACTCAATACGCCGATCCTTAAGCGAGCCAGCAGCCCGGAGGTCTTTCAGATACTGTTCCCGTTCCGTCGGGTCGGCATAATAAGACCGCGAGGAGTCAGCAGGTCCAAACAGCTCTTCGATTTCCGGGGTTGCGAACAGAACTTCGCCTGTATCGGCACGTGTCATGTTGATCGCGGCGGGATAGGCTTCCACGACTTGCCGGATTAACGCGTCCGCTTCTTTTTGCGCCGTAAGGTCAATCGTGCTGGTCACGATGACTTCTTCGCCCTTGTACTCGATCAACTGCGACGAAATTGACGCTGGGAACTGGTCCCCAATGGCGTTCCGCAAATCCACTTTGAAATCGTCAACCTGCCCATCCGCCAAAAGCTGCGTGACAAAGTCCGCGCGTTTTTCGGGGTTCACGTAATGCTCTTTCGCTGAACGCGACGGGCCGAAAAGCTGCAATGCGCCAGGTGTGCGATACAGGATCTGCCCGTCGCCAATCCGCGCCATGGTGACCACCGCTGAACTTGCGTCGAGGACCTGCTGGATCAACAGAACTCCGTCACGTTCTTCCACGGCGGCCTGCTTTTTGGCGGTAATGTCCTCGCGCGTGACGACAAACCCGCCAAGCCGCGTCGGATGTACCGAAACCAGATAGGTCCGGCCATCCGTTTCGGTGAGTTCGAAATCCTGAATGTACTCCACACCGTTGGCAAGTCGGTCGGAAACCCACTGGCCTTCTTTGCCAATCGCATCCGCGTAAATGCCGCGCCGCGCGGTTTCGCGCATCAGGATCTCCCAGTCGAGTCCCGGCTTCAACAGATGCGCAACACCCTTGTTCATGTCCGCATAGCGTTGATTGAACATCACAAGACGCCGATTCTCGTCATAAAGGGCAAAACCCTCCTTTAATGACTCAATAGCGTCGCGCAGGAGTTCCTGTGCCGCCGCGGTATCATCCAGAGTGTTCGCCATGACGAGGGTCATCCTGATTGTCTAAGGCAGCATTGTTTCAATGCCATTTCAGTTTCGCGGTCCTGTGTTTCAATTGTTTCACACAACCGGCTTTCAAACCAGTCGCGGTTGAAAAACGCCTTGTTTTCTCGGGCTTTTTTGGCTGCGCTCCGATTTTTCACGCTGCGCAACAACTGAAACACGAACGGCTGCGATTCGAAATACGCGTGAAACAAACGACCCACATCTATGACTGCATCAACAACGCAACTGGATCAGAACAATGACTTTTTCACCTCGGGCATTTGAACACAGCAACGCACCCATCGTGGCGTTGCATTCCTCCGCATCAAGCAGCGGTCAATGGAACCAATTAGTTGCAGACCTCGAAGGCCGATTTGACGTCTTTGCCTTTGATCTGCCGGGATACGGACGTGCGCCACTGGTGGTAGACACTGCGGCAACGGGTGCAGCACGCACAGCCGCGCCTGTCATCGCCGAGATTGAAAAATTTGACCGTCCCGTTCATTTGGTCGGACATTCCAACGGTGGCGGCATCGCGATCAAGGTCGCGTTGATGCGCCCAGATCTGGTAAAAAGCCTGACCGTCTATGAACCCGCCACGTTCCACATTCTGGACAAGGGCGAGGCGGTTGAACGGCGGTTGTTCCAGCAAGTCCAGTGTCTGTCTGGCCTGGTCACCACAGCAGCGGCAACAGACGACGCGGCAGCGGGTATGGCGCAGTTTCTGGACTTCTGGAACGGCGCGGGCTTTTGGGACAACCTTCCAACGGCAACGCAGCAGCGGTTTACCGGGCTGATCACGTCCGTCATGTCAGATTTCGCCAACGGGTTTGCAGAAACTTGGCAATTGGCCGACCTGTCACGACTGACTATGCCGTGCCTGGTCCTGACCGGTATGGACTCGCCCGAGATCACCCAACACGTGTCTCTCGCCGTTGCCCAAGCCATTCCTGATGCCCGCATCGCGCTGTTGCCCGAGTTGGGGCACATGGCCCCGATTTTCCAACCGGAATGGGTCAACACGCGCATCTTTGAACATGTCGCCAATTCGGAACGGCCCAGCATCCCAATTAACTGGCCCACTCAGGCAGCAGCTTGATCAGATCGCCCACCACTACCTTCTCATCCAACCAACGGCTGGAGAGGCTCCAGCAGACATTTCACAAGGAGAAAGACTATGAACACGCAAACAACGATTGTCACAGAACCAGATTACACCGCGATCAAGGCCAAACAGAATGCCGCCTGGGGATCAGGCGATTATGGCAAGGTCGGCGTGACAATACAGATCACAGGTGAGGCGCTCGCTGAAACCATGGACTTGCCTGCCGATGCGACGGTTCTTGACGTGGCAGCCGGGAATGGAAACGCAACGCTCGCCTTTGCACGCCGCTTTTGCGATGTGACCTCGACGGACTACGTTCCAACGCTTTTGGAGGCGAGCAGCAAACGCGCCTCTGCCGAAGGTCTGTGCGTAAACTACGAAGTTGCGGACGCGGAAAACCTGCCATTCCAGGCGCATTCCTTTGATGCGGTCGTATCGACCTTTGGGGTCATGTTCACGCCCAACCAGATGCAATCAGCATCAGAACTGCAGCGCGTGGTCAAACCTGATGGCAAGATCGGCATGGCCAATTGGACACCAGAAAGCTTCATCGGCCAGCTGTTCAGAACGATCGGCAAGCACGTGCCGCCCCCCCCCGGCGTCAACTCTCCCGCGATGTGGGGAAGCCGGGAATGGATCGAAGACGCGTTTGGCACGCAGTGCGAGGTCACATCGTTCAAACGCAAGAACTTCATGTTCCGCTACCGGTCTGCGACGCACTTCCTGGATTTCTTCCGCACGTTCTATGGCCCCATGCAAAAGGCATTTGATGCGCTGGATACCGAAGGCCAGGCTGCATTGCACGCTGACATGATCGCGCTGATCGAAACATTCGATGTGTCCAAGACCGACACGCTGTGCATCGCATCCGAGTATGCAGAGATCGTGATCGAGCGCCGCTAAGCCCTCACTCACGGCACCGCCGCCCCCTCTGGCGTCCTCGTCAGGGGGGACCTTTTGATCACCGCAGGTGGCTAAACTTGTCCTGCAACAGCATTTTATGATTTGTTAACAGGATAACATGCCGCGTTAGCGGCACCGGGGAAGGAACAAGAGATGGCGGAACGCACGCTCTATGAAAAATACGGGGGGTTCTCTCAGGTTAGCAAAATCGTATTGGCTTTCTATAACACGCTTTTGGACAACGATGACATCGGCCCCTTTTTTGATGATGTCGACATGTCACGGATCGTCGATCACCAGACCAAGTTTGTCGCGTCCCTACTGGGCGGCCCCGCAGCCTATACCGACAACCAACTGCGTCAGCTTCACGCGCATCTTGATATAAACGACGCCCATTTTGATGAACTTGAAATCGTGCTCAGCACAACACTTGCACAGCATGGCATGGCCGAAGAGGACGTGCAGGCCGTCGTCGCGGAATTCGGTAAGCGCCGCGCATTCATCGTAGGATAAACCATGACCATCGCAGCGATAAACGAGCAGCTCTTGCGTGCCATTGGCGTCGGCGTCGCGCTCCTTGACCGTGACACACTGCAATTCGGTTTTCGGAATGACACGTTTGACGACTGGTTCGCGGGCGACACGCAACCACAGCATCTGCAAGACCTGTTCCCGGATCTGGATGTCGCGGCGATGCAGCAAAGCCTGACGGTCTCCGGACGGCATACATCTGAAATCAAATTCAAAAAGAAACGGCGCACATTGGTGATCGCGCTGGACTTCACTTCAGCCGATGACGGCGTGCTGGTTTTGGTTTGCCAAAACATAACGCGCATTAAGGAACTCGAGTCCATGATCGACTCCTATTCCATGATGGTCGAACGCAACACGCGCGAGATCAAACGCGAAAAAGAGCAAGTAGAAAAGCTGTTGCTCAACATCATGCCCCGTTCCGTCTACGAGGAATACAAGACCTTTGGCGTTGTCACGCCACAAATGTACGACCCCGTGTCGGTCCTGATGCTCGATTTCGTCGGTTTTACGGAAATGGTGGCCTCTCAAGACCCAAGCGTCACTGTGACCGAATTGAACGACATTTACAGCGCATTCGACCGTATCGGCGAACAGTTCGGCTGCGAGCGGATCAAGACAATTGGCGATGCTTACATCACGGTCGCAGGTCTGCCCGACCCAACGCCCGACCACGCCAAAGCGATTGCGAATACCGCGATCCGCTTTGTGCGTTACTTAAAGCGCCGCAACGCGAGCCATCCGCACCAGTGGCAATGCCGCATTGGTATTTCAACAGGTTCGGTTGTTGGTTCCGTGGTGGGCATTCAGAAATACGTCTATGACATTTTCGGCCCTGCAGTGAACCTCGCATCGCGCCTGCAGGAATTTTCCGAACCGATGCAAATCAGCGTGCAAGACAGGGTTGCACAAACGCTCAAGGACCAGTTCGATCTGACCAATACCGGTGAACGGTCCATTCGCGGTTTTGACACACAAGATGTGTGGGTGTTGGCTGACCCGTCGTAAAACGCTGCCCTAAACGGATTGCGCTGAAGCAATGGCAGAAAAGTCCCACATGCTGACCGCTTCTAAGCTTCGTAGATTTAAGGGAATTTTTCAGTGTTACGCGGGGAAATACGTGCGAAGTTGCATCGACATTGCATGCTGCGGATTTTGGTCCGCACACAATAGCCGAACGCCGGCATTTGTGTTTGTACGGTCCCGGCCCATAAGAGACATTCATCACCCAATCCCGATGCTACAGTCGCAGCCCACAT
>CAZDXI010000159.1:2745-7084 GCA_964509095.1 uncultured Rhodobacterales bacterium | reverse complement strand
TTTTGCCTACCGCGCTTTTGAGGATTATCGCCTCGGTGGAGCCACTCTGTCCGGTACAGCTCTGGACTGCGTGCGTCGTATGCTGAAAGGCGAAGAGGTCACTCAGGAAAGCTCAGGCATGAGCAAAGGCGAGTGGCGGGAATTTCAGGGGGTTATAGACAACTCGTAAAGTTTGTTGTCAGACTAAGCGGCAATTGATTTGCGCAGCATAGTCGAGATGAAATTTCAGAATGTACGAAATTCTGGGTGTCATAACTTTTTGGGTGGGCGTTATTGGCTTTTCCGACTTGGTTGTTGAGAAGAAGTCGAAAACGTACATCTCCGAATTCATTTTTGGATTTCACGATAAGACTGCGCACTCGTTCGAGATCAATGTAATCAATGCTTTATTGGCGGTATTTATAAAAAACGAAAGACTAAGGCTATTTAGGGTTTTCTTGTTCTCCTATGCTGCAACGCTCTTTTGCCTTGCTGGACTTGTGATTTTCATAACTATGTCCACTGAAAATATTTCGTTTTCAGTTGCGGTTTCCAACATAACAATTGGGTTTATCGGCGGCTTTGTCGACCAAACTCCAGTAGGCGTAAGTTCAAGCACACTGTTGCTTTTGCTGCCATTTTTTGTGTTCCCTGTTGATTGGTTCAGCCTATGGGTCACAAAGAGACTGTTTTGGCGAAAGAATGTGTCTTCGTTGAGCTATTTTGGACGCTTGGTTCTTGATGTCGCGTTGTCATCTTCGATGTTTCTTATTGTTCTTGCCTTGATCGTTTTGGAAGTAATGCCAGACGTATCCGACGGCCAGAACTCTTGGTTAGGCTTTGTTGTCTTGCCCATCATGCTTCAATGGCCAACATCGATTTTCCTCAATATCCTTCAGGTTCTTATCCTGGTGTTCGGAGTAATCCTCCGGTTGGTTCTCATAGCGACCCGGCTCAACCAATACACTGTTTTGCACACGCGTTTACACGAAGCTCCTTTTGCCTTTCTTGGCTTGTTGGTTGGTCTTGCGAATGTTCTCACCAAAGGGGTTTGGGCGGGGTGACGGCTCACCCCCGCCCCAAAACCTCACGAAGCGCTTCGGCCCGCAATTCCGTCACCAGCTCCCCATTTGCCAACTCCCAAGCCTTGAACGCCGCATAGGCGGCGCGGCGTTGGGGTTCGGCGGACGCACTTCCGGGCGGGAAGAGGGGCCGTCGATGAACGCCTCTTTCACGGCCTCATACCGGCCCATGCAAGTCGCGAGTTCTTCGGGGTTCAGCGACAAGGGCCTGTGCGACACCAGAGCGTCACAAAAGTAATAGCTACTCAGCAAAGCAATCAGATCGGTCATCGCAGCCCCTTTCTGAACAGAAGCCTAGCGCACGCCCACGCCTGCACCAAAACACATCGATGTCATGATATGGTTAACCCACCGGTCTGCACAAAATCCACGCATTGTTGCGAAACCGGAAACAAGGCTAGAAAAAACTGGACTTGGCGATGCCGCGACGTCAGGTTATCCACAGAACTTAGTGGATAACTGAGCAGAGGAACACGAGATATGCGTATCAAAGCAGTTTTGACTACAGGCACCGCGCTGCTGCTGAGCGCCGGTATCGCCGCCGCAGAGCCCAAGATTTACCCGGTCCACACGGCCCACAACTTTTGCCCCGCCGGCCTTCAGCCAGTGACGATGGATGGCACGATTTGTTGTGGGAAGCCGAACCAAGGCCACAGCTATCAGGCCGCGATGTCACATCCCGTCAAAAAGAAGAAGCGCGTGCGCCATGTCGCCGCCGCGGATTGCCCGATCGGCCAAAAGGGCTGCAATTAAGGGCTGAACCCGGATACGGCGCCGATACGCTCGGCGCCGCCCGAAGTCAGATCAAAGCACTTTCAGATCAGTCGCCATGGTGCGCCCATCGCGCCCCTCGGACATCTCAAAGCTGACTTTTTGGTCGTCGGCGAGTCCCGTAAGCCCCGAATTTTCGACGGCCGAGATGTGAACAAACACATCTTTGCCCCCGTCTTCCGGTGCAATGAACCCGTAACCTTTTGTGGTGTTGAACCACTTCACGGTGCCGTTTGGCATAGTCCCCGTGCTCCTTAAGTTCGTGTCGTTGTTACCATCTTACCGCCGCCCTGCATGGACGAACGGGCCGTCTCGTTACCGAAATTGCCGGGATGCCACTGAACCAGCGATATCCCCAAGCACCCTTGATATGGTTAAAGAGATTGGTCGATTGTTGCGAAAATCAAGAAAAATGAGACAACCTGGCGCACCTGTGAACAAGGAGATCCTATGAAAATCTACGGATTAAAGGCCTGCGACACCTGCCGGAAGGCACTGAAAGCCCTGAACGGAGCAGAGCTTGTGGACATCCGCGCAACGCCCCTGTCCGGCGATATGTTGGCCCAAGCCCACCGGCAATTTGGGGCGGCGCTGGTTAACACACGCTCCACCACGTGGAGAGGTCTCAGCGACGAAGACCGACAGAAAGACCCGCTTGAGCTGTTGGCCGAACATCCTGCGCTGATGAAGCGTCCCCTTGTTGAAAAGGACGGTCAGTTGTATCTCGGCTGGACGAAAGATGTACAGGCGGCGCTCGGCGTCGGGTAGGGGGCAGATATGCGCAATGCAGCCATGGTTATGGGCATCATCGCGGGGTTACTGGGGATGCTGGTTGGCTTCGCGGGGTATGGATACACCGAAGCGATTGAACGCTGGGGAGAGATCGAAGGCGTGGCCGAACAGCTCGACCGGGCCGGGTTGATCCGCACAATGGGTGTGGTGGCTCCGGTTTTGGCGCTGGCCGGTGGGGCAATGGCCAAGGTGCGCGCGCTTTGGGGCGGGATCGCCCTGTTGCTGAGTGCGGCTGGCATGGCATGGGCCTTTGGCTTCAACGTCTTTACCATGTTCCCAATTGTGCTGAGCGGTTTGGGCGGGCTGTTGGCCATCGCGGCGGGCAAGCCGGACGAACCCAAAGCGCATTTCTGAAAAACAGACAAAGAAAAGGGCGCCGCAGCGCCCTGATCTTTGGTTCTGAAGGCCAACGCTACTCCACCCGTTTCGGTGCCAAAGCCCGGTCAAAGGAAATCGGCCCCGCGCCCTTGATCACGAGGATCAACAGCAGCAAAACCCAAAAGGTACGCTGATCCAGGATCAACGCATCGGGCATCCGATCAAACCAAGCGCCCAGAGCTTTTTCGTCCGTCGCACCGTGGCCATAGATGTCGGTCAACGACTGCACCACAACGAACCCGATCATGCCCAAAGCGGCCACACGCGTCAGCAGCCCCAACACGATCAGCGCGGGCAACACAAACTCTGCAACGGTGCCTGCGACCACCACGAGGTACTCAAACATGCCGAACTGCGTCACGTCATAGCTGACCGCTTCCATCTTTTTGGGGAAGATCTGTGCATAGGCGCCGATCGACGGCTCCAGAATGCCAAACAGTCCACCGTCGCCCAGTTTGGTCATGCCCGCGACCCAGAAATACATCAGCAAAACTCCCGCGAATACGATCCGCGCAAGCGTGGGCAACAGCCACTCCGCCCGTTCGAAGATGGAAAAGAACGCGGTGTATAGGGACGTCAAAGCGCGCATAGTGGGAGTTCCTTCAAGTTGTCAGGTCGGTCACGGCATTCTGGGACACAAGGCGCCCGAGAAGTGGGGAAATGTCAAACGCGGTGTCTTCCGCTTCGCCCGCGATCACAGCATGAGAGATCGTCTTTTGATCCAGCAAAGCCTGCATCGCTGCGGCCTCTGCCGGGCTCAGCGGGGCGGGCTCTGGGTCAAATTCAGCGCGGGTGACAAGAACAGATTGCGCTTCGGCGCGGGGCTTGGGCGCGCCTTCCTCGGTGTTGAACCGCCAGATATCGAACAGTGGCCACGGCGAGCGGATCAGGCATAAGGACGGCGCAAATGACAGGGTGGAGGCAACGAGGTCCTCCGGCGCAAGTCCTGCAAGGCGCGTCGGATCAACAGGCTCTGCGTCGCTTGCATGGTAACTTGCGCGCAGGGCGTTTTCCAAACGCGCAACATCGGGCAAATACCCAATGTGTTGCAACGGTGCGAAGCCTGTCAGAAATTCCGGCATCTCGTCGCCGTAATGCATCATCAATGGGGACCCGGGGGGATGCGCGCGCAGGAACACCCCGGCCAAGGCATCAAAATTCTGATCCCCGAGCAATTTGCGCAAGACCGGGAAGGACTCACGCAGCGCTTCTGTCAGGGACACGGCCACGTTGTTGCGATAGACGGAATATCGACGTCCGGCAGAGGATCCAAAGCCATCCAAAAGCCCTTCGGGCACGGGCCGTTCCGCGTCCAGAAGTGCCGCGCGAAAGACCGT
>CAZDXI010000159.1:0-2645 GCA_964509095.1 uncultured Rhodobacterales bacterium | reverse complement strand
TGCATCTCCCCCACGGCGTGCAGGGGGTAGGCATCGATATAGGCCTGCGGTGAGGTGCCCAGGTTGGTCGCTGAGATGAACACGTTGTTCACGTCCAGCAGTAACCCGCAGCCCGTGCGCTTCACCAGTTCGGCCAGAAAGTCGGTTTCTGACCATGTGCTTTCCTCGAAGGCGAGATAGCTCGACGGGTTTTCCAGCAGCATCTTGCGCCCAAGCAGGCTCTGCACCTGATCGATATGCTCGGCCACGCGAGTCAGTGTGGCGTTGGTATAGGGCAGCGGCAGCAGGTCATTTAGATACTCTGATCCGTGCGTGGACCATGCCAGATGTTCCGAAAAGCTCGCCGGTTGCAGCCAGTCGCACAGCTTTTTCAGCCGGGCCAAGTGATCTGCATCCAGAGGCCCTTCGCCCCCAATAGACAGCCCCACGCCGTGCACAGATATGGCAAAGCGTTCGGACAACGCGCGCAGTTGCGCCAGCGGTCTGCCGCCATCGCCCATGTAATTCTCAGCGTGGATTTCCAGCCATGTCACAGTGCCGGGATCTTCCATGATCTCGGCAAAGTGCTGCGGCTTGTAACCCACGCCCGGAGCATCAGGCAGGCGGTCGTATTTGGGAGAGGTATCGAGCATGATCAAAAGCTTGGGGCAGGCACTTGGCCCGCCCCAATGAACTTTGGCTTATGCCGGCAGGTCGCGTTCCAGCGGCTCAAGCGCGCCCTGGCGTGCGGAACCGTCTGCCATTTTCGGCAGGTCGATTTCGGCGCATGTTCCTGCGTCAACAAGAGTCCAGGCGTTGCCCTGATAATCCACAGTGGATGTGCCCGCGCATGTGGTGCCCGCGCCCGCTGCGCAGTCATTTTTGCCCGCGAGGGAAACGCCGTAGCACTTTTCCTTGGACGCCGCTTCGGCAGTCGTTGTTGTGTGCGCAGCGAAGGCTGCTGCCACGGCGGATGCGATTGCGACGGTTTTGACAGAAGATTTCATAGAACTTCATTCCTCATCAGTTTGGTTAGGTCGTTCTGGTGCCATGTAATCTATGACTATATCCCGAAGATACCACTCACAGCCGCGTGGGTCACACGTGTGTCAGAAGTGCGCGTGAAATCGCTGTGTTTTTGAAACATTTCCCGATTTTCCGGCCTGCAATTGTTACAAAAGAAAACACCGACCCGGTTGGGGTCGGTGCTTGTAACATTTCTTTTGAGGCCGTTCAGGCTGATCTGCGGCGCATCCATCCAAATGTCGCCAGTCCTGCCAACATCAAAGGCAGCCCTGCTGGCAGGGGAACGACGTTGACCGGTGCCACGTCAAAGGTCGCTGTAAGCGAGCCGACGTTGTCTCCGTAAAAGTTGGGAAACCCGACGAAGCTCGCCGCGTCCGCAAAGCCCAACAGAAGTGTGTCAGCGTCGTCTGGTACGATGAAGCTTTGAATTGCCCCACCAAAGCCGACGCGGCCATCACCAATGAAAAACGCTTGGTTGAGTTCCGGTGCAAACGACGTGTCATCTGTCGTCAATGCCGAACTGCCACCAGTGTTGTATTCAAGGCGTGCAGGGGCGCTGGATTCCGGAGCACTCGCCACAGGTAGATTAGACGCATCAACAAATACGCCCGTCAGGAACATTTGGTGTCCATTGACTTGAATGCTGCTGATACCGTCGTTGCGGCCGGGCCGATACGTGATGTCGGTATTTCCAGTTCCAATGAGCCCACCAAGACCGTCCGCATTCGCGTCCGGGGTCGAGCCGCAGCAATTGGTCGATCCAGTCACGGATTGGAAGGTCAAAACCTGCCCACTCTGCGCTGTGAATGAAAAACTTGCAGGGGCCAGCGACCCTGGGCCGTTGTCCGATCCCCAAACCGAGGAGGATGCATCCACGGTGAGCGTGGCCGCCGAGGCTGCGCCGGATGCAAACATTATAGCTCCGGCAAGGGCATATCTGAGCATAACAAAGTTCCTCTTTAAAATTAGGCGGCAAAGTTGCCTTGATCTTCACAACTTAGCAACGAATTTCTGAACTAGCCTGCCAATTGTGAAGATTAAGTCTGCGTACCTTGAACTGTCTTCGTCGTACGCGCGGATTGTTGCCAGAAAATGCGTTGAGTCACGCCCGGAGATCGGGCGGCAACGAATCTTCTGCCAACATGGGAAGGGCATCCGACAGCTTGAGAACCTCGCTTTGTTTTGACCCCAACCGGCGCATGGATACGGTCTTTTCCTCGACCTCGCGGTGGCCCACAGCCAAAATCACTGGCACTTTGCCAAGGGAATGCTCGCGCACCTTGTAGTTGATTTTCTCGTTGCGCGTATCCGCTTCGGCGCGCACGCCCGCTGCGGTCAGTTGCGCGACCACGTCGTTCACATAGTCATCTGCCTCGGATGTGATCGAGGCTACGACCACCTGACGCGGCGCCAGCCAGAACGGCAGCTTGCCTGCGTGTTCTTCGATCAGGATGCCAATGAAGCGTTCGAACGATCCAAGACACGCGCGGTGCAGCATCACCGGGCGGTGCTTCGCGCCATCGCTGCCAACATAGGTCGCATCCAGCCGTTCGGGCAGGACGAAATCCACTTGGAACGTGCCGCACTGCCAGACCCGCCCAATCGCGTCGGTCAGCGAGAATTCCAGCTTCGGCCCATAA
>CAZDXI010000158.1:0-7148 GCA_964509095.1 uncultured Rhodobacterales bacterium | reverse complement strand
TCGATATTCAGGTCGGACGCACCGGCGCGCTTAGCCCTGTTGCGCGTTTGACCCCGGTTACCGTTGGTGGCGTTGTCGTCTCCAACGCCACGCTGCACAACGAAGACTACATCGCGGGGCGCGACAACAAGGGCGAGGAGATCCGCGAAGGCAAGGACATCCGCGTGGGCGATTGGGTGCAGGTCTATCGCGCTGGCGATGTCATCCCGAAGGTCGCGGATGTGGATTTGTCAAAGCGCCCCCCCGAAGCAAAGCCCTTCGCATTCCCTGACACCTGTCCGGAATGCGACAGCCCCGCAGTGCGAGAGCCCGGTGATGCAGTCCGTCGCTGCACAGGTGGCTTGATTTGCCCTGCGCAAGCCGTTGAAAAGATGAAACACTTTGTGTCTCGTGCCGCTTTCGACATCGAAGGACTTGGCGCAAAGCAGGTCGAGCAGTTCCACACAGATGGTTGGATTGCTGAACCTGCGGACATTTTCCTGTTACCGTCGCGGTATGGCTCGGGGCTGCAACAACTCAAGAACCGTGAAGGCTGGGGCGAAAAGTCTGCGCAAAACCTGTTTGACGCGATTGAGGAAAAACGCTCGATCCCGTTTGGCCGTGTCTTGTTCGCGCTTGGCATCCGTCACGTGGGCGAACAGGCGTCCAACTTGCTCGCGCGCACATACGGCTCTTGGGCGGAATTCGAAGCGGCCATCACGTCCGCCGTCGATCCCGACAGCGACGCATGGTCCAACCTGTTGGCCATCGACGGTGTGGGTGAGGTCATGGCGCAGTCCCTTGTCGACGCGTTTGCCAACACCGCAGAACGTGCATCGATTGACCGGCTTGTGGCGCAATTGTCCATTCAGGACGCCGAGCGCCCCAAAACGGATGGCAGCCCGGTCGCGGGCAAAACGGTTGTCTTCACCGGAACGCTGGAAAAGATGACCCGCGCCGAAGCCAAAGCGCGCGCTGAAAGTCTGGGGGCGAAAGTGTCCGGTTCCGTATCGACAAAGACCGACTTGCTCGTCGCGGGCCCGGGTGCGGGCTCCAAGGCCAAGAAAGCTGTCGAACTCGGGATCGAAACGCTCGACGAAGACGGTTGGCTGGCCCTGATCGACGGGGCATGACAGGTCGCCCGCCCATCTTGTTTCCGCTCTTTGCCGGGCTGGAAACGCTGGACGGGATTGGCCCGAAAACCGCGCATGCCATGGCCGGGCTGGCGGTTGAGGCTCCGCGTGATTTGTTGTTCACGCTCCCCGCATCCGGAATTGATCGCACCTTGCGAGACACTGTGCTGGGCGCAGAGTTGCCGGGGGTCGTAACCGTCGCGGTAACAATCGGCCAGCATCGACCACCGCGCCAAAAGGGTCGACCGTACAGGATCGACGTGGAAGACGCCCGGACAACATTCCAACTCGTGTTTTTTCACGCGCGTGCGGACTACTTGCAGCGTCTGGCTCCGACCGGGCAGCGTCGGATCGTGTCGGGTCGTGCGGAAATGTTCGACGGGATGGTGCAACTGCCGCATCCCGATCACGTTCTTCCGCAGGATGAGGCGAGCGCAATTCCGGCGTTTGAACCCGTTTATCCGCTGACATCCGGTGTCACGCAAAAGCTGATGTTCAAGGCTACGCGGGGCGCGTTGATGCGTGTGCCAGAGGTTGCAGAGTGGATCGACCCGGCACAGAAAACGCGTGCCGGGTGGCCGGGATTTGTTGAGGCCGTGCAATCGGCGCATACGCCCGAGGCGCGTGGCGATCTCGCTTTGACCAGCCCAGCTCGCGAACGGCTCGCCTATGATGAGCTGTTTTCGCACCAAATCACCTTGGCGCTTGCCCGTGCGCAAGAACAACGCAAACCCGGGTGCGTCAGTTCTGAAACCGGACAGCTTCAGCGTAAAGTTCTGGAATCGCTTCCTTATTCGCCAACATCTGCACAAACGAAAGCGGTGCGCGACATTGCGTCGGACATGGGCGCACCTTTGAAAATGAACCGCCTTTTGCAAGGCGATGTCGGCGCGGGCAAGACACTGGTTGCCTTTCTCGCCCTGTTGATTGCTGTCGAAGCAGGCGGGCAGGGCGTGATGATGGCACCAACGGAAATCCTGGCGCGGCAACATCTGGAAAGCCTGCAGCCGCTTGCAGAAACGGCAGGCGTTGTGCTGGAAATCCTCACTGGGCGCGACTCAGGACGGGAACGTGCCGCGAAACTCGCCGCTCTGCAGCGTGGGGACATTCAGATCCTCGTTGGGACACATGCGGTGTTCCAAAAGGATGTCGAATTTGGGGATCTGCGCCTTGCCGTTGTGGATGAACAGCATCGATTTGGTGTTCGTCAACGCCTGGAACTGGGCCGCAAGGGCGCGGCGGTGGATGTCTTGGTCATGACGGCGACCCCGATCCCGCGTTCTCTGGCCCTTGCGCAATATGGCGACATGGATGTCTCTGTGCTGGATGAAAAACCAGCGGGCCGCAAGCCGATCCAGACGGCACTTGTCAGCACAGAACGTTTGGACGAGGTCGTCGCGCGGTTGCGGGCAGCGATCGCGGACGGGCGGCAATGCTATTGGGTGTGCCCGCTCGTGGATGAAAGCGAGGTCAGCGACCTGACGGCGGCTCAGGAACGGTTCAAGCATTTGCGCGCGGTTCTGGGGGAAGGGCACGTTGGACTTGTGCATGGACAAATGCCACCTGCGGACAAAGATTCCGCAATGGCGCAGTTTCAATCCGGTGACACCAAGGTGCTGGTGGCGACAACCGTGATCGAGGTTGGCGTGAACGTACCCAACGCCACGATCATGGTGATCGAGCGGGCCGAGACATTTGGTCTTGCGCAATTGCATCAATTACGCGGCCGCGTCGGGAGAGGAGACGCGGCGTCGACGTGCTTGCTGCTCTATCAATCGCCGCTCAGTGAAACCGGGCGCGCAAGGCTGGAAGTGCTGCGCGAAACAGAAGACGGGTTTCGCATCGCACAGACCGATCTTGAAATGCGTGGGGCTGGCGACCTGATTGGAACCGCACAGTCCGGGATTCCGCGATTTCGCGTGGCGGATCTGGAACGGCAATCTGCACTGATGGCGGTTGCGCAATCTGATGCGCGCGCGCTGTTGACTGCGGATCCCAGTCTGAAGTCAGAACGTGGCGCGGCAGTTCGCGTGTTGCTTTGGCTGATGCGACAGGACGAGGCAATTCGTTTGATTTCAGTAGGTTAACCGCGGCCTTCTTTGTGGGAGTGCCAAATTGTTCGCAAATGTTCTTAAAAAGTTCTTTACTTTTGATCTGACAAATGAGAACAAAGTGGCAACACACACGGAGGCACACGCAATGAAAACGATCACAGACCTGAAGGGCATTTGTCAGCGCAGCCAAGCAACATTGTTGCAGGATGCGATTGGGGCGACGGCTTTGGCTGTGATGTTGGTCGTTGCGCTGCATGCGCCTTCGCTGATCTGAGTTTTAGGAATTTCTGCCTGCGCTCTCATGCCGGACCATCTATGAACACTGCCTGTTCAATTTTGGCCTGACACTGCCTGTCCCCGGCCTTCTCACCTGACGTCCCGGTTTGGTGAAAGATGGTACCAGGGTCCCACATGAGACTCGCATAACCTGGCGCCGCGTATCCACCCCGGATCCGCGGCGTCTTTTTTTGTGGGTCAGAATTTCACGGCCAGGCGTAGTCCGCCCCAATGCTTGCCTTGCACATAGATCGGGGCAGAAATGTCCTTCATCATCGCAAATGCGCCCCCGCCCATGTCCCGGCGATACACTTGTAGCAAGAACGGTTCGGTGTTGCGCCCCGCTTTCAAGCCAACGCGGTCATCGAAAATCCTCCGGTTCCGACAATTGGCCATGTTCCACACGGGATCACCGCTTTGCGGTTGCGAGAATTTCGTGTTGTGGGTGGGAAGGTACCCGTTCGTATCCACTGCGGCGCAAAAAACGACCTTCGGATCAAGATCCAAAGCACCTTCTTGAATGGAAGGCAGCAGGTCGTCAGTTAAATCTGTAAAACCCGTCTTTACCTGTTCCGGATCTGTGTTGGGGATTGCTATGTAGCGTTGATCAAACATGTCTTCTTGGGTGATCGTCCCCGACTGAACAGCCTGATCGAACAAGGCGCTGATCTGGTGCGCGGCGGACTGAACATGCGTGATAAAGACAGAATCCTCACCTGTCGCGCCCATCGCTGCCACGCCTTGTACGATGGCTTCAGACGTATCAATCAAGCGTTCGATCCGATGGTGTGCTTGTGTCACCCCGGACGCTATGTCGGACGTGGCATTGTCGATGTCTTCAAGCTTGGGTGCAAAGTCTGCGATCGCGTTGTTCATCAGGTTGGATTGCTCTGCGATCTTGGTCGCACTGTTTTGACCTTCACGCATCGAGTCTTCCAGGACGATTAGCATACCATCGCTTTTGCCCGCCAATTCAAGGATATGAGCCGCCCGTTCGTTGGCTTGCCGTGTTTCTGCAGACAGGGCAACGATCCACTGCGTCAACTTTTCTACGTTTTCCGTGATCTGGACGGCGGCTTGACTGGTTTGCTGAGACAATTCGTTGATGGCATCGGCGACCACACTAAAGCCGCGACCCGCTTCACCAGCGCGGGCGGCCTCAATCTTGGCGTTGATGGCCAGCGTGTTCACCTGACGCGCGATGGAAGCGATTTGCTGGTTGTTCTTACCCACGGCGCCAAGTGTCGAATTCACCTCTGTCGTGCGCTCGGACAGATGTTGAACCCACTGCGCCATATCGCGGGCCGTGTCTGTTGAATCGCGCAGCCCCGATACCGTGTCGGCCACAACCTCGCTTGCCTTTGCCTGAGACCCCTTTAACGCGTTGCTGGCAGATTGCACTTGCTGACTGGACGACGTGACCGTCTTGGCGTTTTTGGAAAGATTGCTGAGCGCAGCGCTTTGCCGGGTCGTATTGCTTTCAACTTGTTCCAGAAAGCCCGCGATATCGACAATTTCGTACCCCATCGTGCCGACATCGCGTGCCAGTCGTGGTAATGTGTCGGGATCAAGATCGGGTGTGTGATGCGTCATGCGGGCGCAGCTCATTCTGTGGCGAGAGTACTCCCCCCATAGACGCAAGTTCTTTCCAATTGGCTAACGGGTATAGTGCTTCAGGCGCAGATCGTTTGGCTGGCTTCTGATGCGGCCTCGGCGGCGGCTTCGATGCTCAGAAGGATTGACGCGTGACGGTTCTTGAACTCCCGCGCCGGGGTCAAAACCTCAAATCCGTCAAATGGTGCGTCTGGGACGGGGCCATCGTCCTTGAGCATCGCGCGTAAGGCGTCACGTGCGGAACACAGCTCTTCAGATGTTCGCCCGATAACGACATGCCCCAGAACAGCGGCAGACGCTTGGCCCAAGGCACACGCCTTCACATCTTGGCCAAATTCCGCAACGCGCCCGTCACGCATCACCAGATCGACAGTCACTTGCGAACCGCAAACCGGGGAACGCTTGCGGCAGGTCGCGTGCGGTGCTTCCAAACGGTCCACATGCGGGATATCCGCGGCAAGTTCCAGAATTCGTCCTGAATAAAGTTTGACAAGATCGCGTTCCGCACTCATCGCCCGTTTCCCTTTTTGCTCAGACCTCATAGATAAGCAGGAAGCCCGACATTGCCAAAGGTTTTTCACCCATGCCGTTCGATCCCTCAAAACTCGCTTTCAATGACAACGGATTGATTCCGGCCATCGCACAGGATTGCGACACTGGGGACGTGTTGATGATGGCTTGGATGAATGCCGAAGCGGTGCGTCGCACGCTGGAAAGCGGAGACGTCACCTATTGGAGCCGGTCGCGCAAGGAATTCTGGGTAAAGGGCGCAACAAGTGGCAATACGCAGAAGCTGGTTTCGTTTCGAATTGATTGCGATCAGGACGCGATCTTGATGCAGGTAAAACAAGTTGGACCAGCCTGTCACACAGGACGGCGCACCTGTTTTTATACTGAGGTTTCAGGCGGAACGACGCGAGAGTTGATGTAGAAAACCTTACCCATGGGTAAGGTAAGTATTTGTTAATAATCGTAAATTCTTGCTTAAGCGCGCGTGCGGTCAGTTAAGGTCTAGCAGGGCGCGGATATCCTGCGCGCTGGCACCATCCGCGCGGTACTTCGCGATTGCACGCGCGTCATCACGTTTCGCAAGGCGCTTGCCTGCGTCATCCCGGATCAAACGGTGATGGTGATAACGCGGGGTTGGAAGATCGAACAGGGCTTGAAGAAGCACGTGGATCGCCGTTGCATCAAACAGATCTTCGCCGCGCACAACGTCCGTGATGTTCTGCTCTGCATCATCGAGGACCACCGACAAATGGTAAGATGTGCCCATGTCTCGACGCGCAAGAACCACGTCACCGATTTTTGAAATTATGTCGTGATCGGAAACGGTTATTTCACCTTTGTGATGTAAATCTTCGTGGAAGGTTCGGGGCAGGACCGACGCGGCTTTCCCGGTATCGAGCCGCAAGGCACAATCAATCGGGCGCTTGGACGGACGGGGCTTTTGGCGGCACGTTCCGGGATAAACAACGCCATCCGGGCCGATCAGCGGCGCGCCTTCTTGCGGGGCGGCGGCGGCTTGCGCGATGTCGCGCCGATTGCAGGTGCAGGGGTAGAGCAGACCTCTGTGCCATAATGCATCCAGCGCGGCGTCATACGCGGGTTGCCTCTCTGACTGGCGCATGACTGGTGTTGGCCATGTCAGGCCAAGCCAATGCAGATCGTCATAAATCTGTTGTTCCCATGCAGGTTTGGCGCGTTGACGGTCGATGTCTTCGATCCGCAGCAAAAACGTGCCACCGTTTTGCACCGCCATGTCGTATGCCAGCATAGCGGAAAAGGCGTGGCCCAGATGCAGCGGTCCAGTGGGGGAAGGTGCAAAACGGGTCGTGAATGTCACAGTTTTTCAATGACGTAGACTGTGGACTTCACGTCGATTCCGGGCAAGTGATCGCCATGTTCCCGAAACAGAAGCCGCGCGGCAGCGCAGTCCGTCCATTCACTGATCCTGCCTTCGTAGGCAGGGTCGGACAGGACGTGATCGTTGAAAGACAAGGTGAGCTTTCCACCCGAAGGCAGTGCGTTCATCAACAGATCGAACGTCGCCAAGGGTGCGGCTCCGGCGCCGATCACTCCGATGGCGGCA
>CAZDXI010000157.1:0-7214 GCA_964509095.1 uncultured Rhodobacterales bacterium | reverse complement strand
GTGCACCCGATCTGGCCCGGCATGCGGGAACGTAAGTTCGGCCGTGTAATCGTGATCTCCTCCATCAACGGCCAAAAGGGTCAGTTCGCTCAGGTGAACTACGCCGCGACCAAAGCCGGTGACCTTGGCATCGTGAAATCTCTGGCGCAAGAAGGCGCGCGTGCGGGCATTACGGCCAACGCAATCTGCCCCGGCTACATCGCCACCGAAATGGTGATGGCAGTTCCGGAAAAAGTGCGTGAATCAATCATCGGCCAAATCCCTGCTGGTCGCCTCGGCGAACCTGCGGAAATCGCACGCTGCGTTTCTTTCCTCGCATCCGACGATTCCGGCTTTATCAACGGCTCGACGATCTCCGCCAACGGCGCGCAGTTCTTCGTCTGATCCTCGCGCGGCGGCCCATCAGGGCCGACAAGCACCCCCAACAAAAAAAGAGGCCGGTCCATCGGGGCCGGCCTCTTTCGTTTATCCCGTAAGATCTCGCGCGACGATCAGCGGGAAAATGCGCCAAACATCCACGACCACATCTCGCGCGCGGCGTTCGCGCGTTCCACATGTGCCCGCTGCATCGCGTCGTTCAGGGTGCGGTTTGTTTTCGGTTCCAGCATGTCTGATCTCCTTAGGCATCAGTATCTCTGTTCTGAACCCAATATGCCTATCGCTAACAAAACTGACAAACGAGACTTTTCAATCGTTCAATTAAGTTTTACTTACGTGAATATGGTTAACCGACTCCCCCCACTCACCTCCCTTCGCGCCTTTGAGGCCGCCGCGCGGCATATGTCCTTTGCCAAGGCTGCCGACGAACTCTCCGTCACGCCCGCCGCTCTGTCCTTCCAGATCAAGTCTTTGGAAGACCATCTGGGTGACAAGGTCTTCAAACGCCTGAACCGTGCGGTCGAACTCACTGAGGCCGGGCGCGCCCTCGCAGGTGGGTGTACGGATGCCTTTGAAACCCTGACCCGCGCGTGGTCTGCGACGCTCCGGCTTCAGGACACACAAACCTTAACAGTTACAGCCGGCCCCGCGTTTACCGCGAAATGGCTCGCCCCGCGCATGTATGACTTTGCAAAGGCCCACCCGGACATCGAACTGCGCTTTGCTGCCAGCTTGCGCATGGTGGATATTCAACGCGAAAACATCGACGTCGCCGTGCGGTATGGCTACGGCCCGGATCCCGGGCTTTATTCAGAATCGCTGCATGATGAATGGGTCTGTCCCGTCATGACCCCGGATTTGGCCAAGCAGTTTCCCACGCCAGAGGCGTTCGCCGCACATGCCCCTCTCATCCACGATGAATCCATCAGTTTTCTAAAGCACCCGATGAGCTGGGAGGCTTGGTTTGCCGAAATGGATGTCGCGTATTCCCCCCGCCAAGGTCCACATTTTTCACAAGCTGATCACGCCATCGACGCCGCCCTGTCCGGCATGGGGGCCGTGATGGGCCGCCGCGCCCTCGTCGTGAAGGATATAGCAGAGGGTCGGCTTGTGGCGCCGTTCCCGGTCGCACTCAACACCGGCGCGCGCTTCCGGTTTATCTGCGCTGAAGGCGACGAAACCCGCCCGAAAATCAAGGCGTTCCGCAACTACATCTGGTCAGAAGCCGAAAAGACATTGTCGGTATCGCAAGCCATGCGCATTGTTGATCCCCCCCAATAAAAACAGGCCCCGGACGCGCGTCAGGAGCCTGCACAACAATCAAAAACTCTAGCACCCGATCCTCTGATCGGTCAGAACGCGCACGCGGCGCGCTGCTCCCCCATGATCTACCCGTCTAGTGTGACAGGCGTTCGATCTCTTCCTTCAATCGCAGCTTCTGCTTTTTGAGCGTGGCGACTTCCAGATCGTCGCTGCCGGGCGCACGTTGTGCGGCCTCCACTTTATCGCTCAGATGTTGATGCTTTTTCTTCAGCTCTTGCAGGTGCGAGCTCAGGGACATGGGCATCCTCCTATTTGTTTGGGTGCACGTATATTTATACATAAAATGCGTCTCAGGTCACGCTGCAAGCGCATCCTATGGTCAACAGACTGTTTACCGTATTTCTTTGTTCAGAATTTCAGCGCTTTGCCGCGCCGCAGCACTTCCGAAATGGCAGGCGCATAGTGATCTTTATCGCCGGGATGGGCAGCGCCATCATGCAAGATGATCGGAGCATGCAATCGCAAAGCCGCGCGCCCATCTTTGCGCGCGCGAAGGATTATCAACTCAGCGTCCCTGCCCGTTCGCGGTGCCAAAGGCTGCACCTCAAGACTGCCAAACCCGGCAGCGGCTGAGGCCAGCACATCCGCCAAACGATCTGCCTTAAGAACAAAATGAACGTAGCCTTTTGGTTTCAAACGTTTAAAAGCGCACTTTATCCAATCTGAAAGGGCAACATCTTCCCCCAACGCAGCTTCCCGAGCGGTGTTGTCTGACTTACTGCCACGTCCCCGGTCATAATAGGGAGGATTGCTGACTACGTGGTCAAACGACATCTGCGTCAAAGCTTTGGGCGGGTTCTGGACGTCTCCGGTCATGACGGTGAAATCAAGCTCTGCCTCTTGTCCATTCCGCTCCGCCAGAGCGGCATAGCGCGGCTCCCGTTCCAGCCCAATCAGGGTCAGGCCAGCCACCCGCGTCCCAAGGCAAAGCGCCACTGCGCCTGCCCCGCAGCCAAGGTCCAGAACGGATTGCCCATCGCGCGCCGGAACGCTCGCCGCAAGCAACACCGGGTCTACGCCTGCGCGATAACCCTGCTGAGGTTGCCATAGATGCAGACGTCCCCCCAGAAACGCATCCCGGCTCAACTCGGATGCGTCGAAAGCGCTCACTCGCTCACGTCGATATCGTTATCGCGCATCACCCGTGCGGCGCGGTGATAATCCTCGGTTCGCACCATCATCCGACGCGGAAAAATATCAATGCCGCCATAGAGGTTGCTGATGTTTACGTCGAACTCAAAGCACTCTATATCCTCACCATTAAGGAGTGCTGTGGCAAAGGCCATGACTGTCGGGTCGGTGCTGCGGATAAGCTCTTTCATGGGATGGATTTAAGGGAAATTGCGACCCGCTGTCGAGGGGCCGCGCGAGGATTGGAATGGACGCCAGTTACAAACCGCATGATCGCCTGGCCGAGCTGCTGACGGACGAAATGGCTGAGGTCAACACGTTGATCGCTGAGCGTATGTCGTCCGAGCACGCGCCGCGCATTCCTGAGGTCACAGCGCATTTGGTAAACGCAGGCGGCAAGCGGTTGCGCCCGATGCTGACATTGGCGAGCGCGCGGCTGTTTGGCTATGATGGCCCGTTCCATATCCATCTGGCTGCGACGGTGGAGTTCATTCACACCGCAACCTTGCTACACGATGACGTGGTCGACGAAAGCCAGCAGCGACGCGGACGACCCACAGCGAACCTGCTGTGGGACAACAAATCCTCTGTGCTTGTGGGGGATTATCTGTTTTCCCGTAGCTTCCAGTTGATGACAGAGACCGGATCTCTGGACGTGTTGCGCATCCTGTCTGATGCCTCTGCCACGATTGCAGAGGGCGAGGTTCTGCAGATGACCGCCGCGCAGGATTTGGCGACGGACGAAGCTGTTTACTTGCAGGTCGTGCGCGGCAAAACTGCGGCATTGTTCTCGGCTGCGACGGAAGTCGGTGGTGTGATCGCGGGCGCGACAGAACAAGAAGTCCGCGCATTGTTTGACTATGGCGATGCCCTTGGCGTCGCGTTTCAGATCGTGGATGACCTGCTCGACTACCAAGGTCAATCCAGCGCGACAGGCAAGAATGTCGGCGATGATTTTCGCGAACGTAAACTGACCCTACCCGTGATCAAAGCCGTTGAAAAAGCAGATGCGGAAGAGCGCGCGTTCTGGGAGCGCACAATCGAAAAAGGTCAACAGACTGACGATGATCTGGATACCGCGCTGAAAATCCTGACCAAGCACGACACGTTGGAGGCGACGCGTCAGGATGCACTGGCTTGGGCGGCAAAGGCCAAAACGGCGCTGGAGGCACTGCCCGAGCACGACATCCGCGACATGCTGCGGGATCTGGCGGACTACGTGGTGGAGCGCATCAGTTGACAGCTGTCAACTTTTGAGCGTTAACAAATACTTACCGGAACGCACGCCCTAAGAAATCAACGCAGTAGGCACGCGACGCACCACCAATCCGGATGCGCGGCACCGATTTCATAAGCGGCGAAATGCGCAGCTTTCATCGTGGGGTAAAGCGCAAAACACGTGGCCCCAGACCCAGACATGCGCGACAGCAGCACGTGGCCGGTGCAGTTCAGATCCGCAAGCAGGTCTTCAAGCACACGGGCGTGACGATAGGCGGGGACTTCTAGGTCATTGCGCTGATCCTTGAGCCACCGGGCGACCTCGTGCACATCCCCGAAACGCGGAATTTGATCCTGCATCGGGCTATTGTGTGCGGTCACAAGATCGGAAAACACAGCGCCCGTGGGCACCGGGACGCCGGGATTGACCAGCAGCGCAGGCAGCTCTGGCAAGGGCGCCGGGTCGATGATTTCCCCAATCCCGCGCATCCGCGCGCCAGAGCCATGCAGACAAACCGGCACGTCAGCCCCAAGGGACAAAACATCTGTCGGCGCGATTTGGGCGTCGATCAGGCGCAGAAAAGTGCCGGCATCCGAAGACCCACTGCCAATCCCGGCCGCATGGGGCAGACGTTTATCCAGCGTGATATGACCCCGCCAGTTGGCCACTTCTGCGGCCCGCCAGAGCAGATTGCGAGCGTCAGAAGGCACACCTGCCGCGAAAGGGCCAGTGACGTCGATGGACAAGTCCTTGCCCGGGGTTGCGGTTATGTGGTCGCCGATATCGGCAAAAGCCACGAGGGAATCGAGCAGATGATATCCGTCGTCCCGGCGTCCGGTGACATGCAGCGTCAGATTGATCTTGGCGGGCGCGAGCCCCTTAATCGTCATTCGCGACCTTCAAGGGCGGCGCACCTTCCTCCGCAAGTACGGCATCGAGGCCGACTTCAAGCTTGCGACGAAGACGGTTTGGATCAGCTTCGGTGTCGTTGTTGTCCTCATCGATAAAGGACAAGGCGCGCATCCATTGAAACTGCGCCTCGCGTTCGCGGCCAACAGCCCAATAGACGTCGCCAAGATGGTCGGTGACCACCGGGTCCACAGGCATAAGTTCGACTGCACGTTCCATGTGGCCCACGGCTTCTTCATAGCGACCAAGACGGTAGAGAACCCAGCCGAGTGAATCGACGATGTAGCCACTGTCAGGGCGCGCCGCGACGGCCCGTTCAATCATATCAAGTGCTTCATCCAGCTTGATTTTCTTTTCCACCAGCGAGTAGCCGAGGTAGTTCAGAACCTGCGGCTGATCGGGTTCCAGTTCGAGGGCTGCGCGGAAATCGGCTTCGGCGTCTTCCCACATGTCGCGGCGTTCATATGTGATGGCGCGCGCGTAGTAGAGGAACCATTTACCACGCGCTTCTGCGTCCGGTGTCCGTTCCAAAGCAGCATCATAAGCGCTTGTCGCTTCAGCGAATTTATCTGTCTGCCGGTACAGATCACCCAACGTGGAATGTACCACTGCAAGGTGCCCATGCGTGCGTTTGAGGTTGTTCAGAACCTCAATCGCGGCGTCGTAGCGTTCCAAAGACCGAAGCGCCCCGACGCGACCAAGCTCAGCCGCGTGATAATCGACGTGATCCGATGGCATCTGCGCGAAAGCATCAATCGCCAGTTCATGCTGACCCAATTGGTCAAGCAATTCAGCCGCCAAAAGCAGCGCATCTGTGTGGTCCGGGCGCAGGGCAAGAACGACCCGCGCATATAGCAGGGTGTAGTCGGGCTGAGCCTCATTCGTGAGAGCGGCGGCGATGGAATAATACACCTCTGCCAGCCCATCGAGGGGCGAGTTCACATGGCTGAACGGCACGGGTTCACCTGCTTCGAGTTGCGCACGAAGGTTCGCGATACCGGGGTCTGACGCAGGACCAAACGCATCATCAAGGGACGCCAATGCATCTGAATTCCGGTCCAGTTGCGACAGGATTTCCGCCCGTGCCATCGCACCACGCCGGGTCAGTTGCACGATACCATCGGCGTCACCGGACAGGATGTCTTCGGCGCTTTCGAAGTCACCGACCTGCGCTAGGGCGAGCGCCTTGTGATAGCGCGCAAACCCAGAAAGCCCCTGTTGTTCAGACAGTTCGTCGAAAGCCGCCAGTGAGTCTTTGACTTTGCCCTGCCCCAGCATCGCCCAAGCCTTAACCAGGCCATCGACCAAAGGACCAATCCCGCGACCGTCCGTCTGGCTACGGTCCACGAGTGCTGCAAAATCGCCCTGACGCGCCAGATCGGTGGAGACGATCATCTGCGCGACCTGACTGCGAAGTTCACGCTGTTCCATATTTTTGGCGACCGGGAGGGCCTGATCAAAATTGCCTTGCAATACGAGGGAGAGCGCGAGGGCCTCCATCAGTTCTGCATTGCCCGGCTGCCGCACCAATGCGCGGGTGTAGTAGCGCCCGGCCGCGGCGTAGTCATGACGTTGTTCCGCCTGACGCGCGGCGAGATAGGCCCCGGACAGGCTGTCAGCGGACGCCATAACAGGCGACAACGCCACCAGTAGCGCCAACAAAGGACGGATCAGGAATTTGGACATGGTGCCTCACGATGCTGCTCTGGGGAAACAGCGTAGCACGATCCTAAACGGGAGCAATCAAAAGAGCGTTAACAGCCAAGGAGTGTGACTTAAACGGGATGTTTACGCCTATGGGTTAGGCTGCGCAGGGTTGAGAGAGGGAACGCGTATGACTTGGCACGGACGAGGACGGCCACCACCGGGGGTCA
Organism: uncultured Rhodobacterales bacterium; assembly: GCA_964509095.1. Taxonomy (GTDB): domain Bacteria; phylum Pseudomonadota; class Alphaproteobacteria; order Rhodobacterales; family Rhodobacteraceae; genus Aliishimia. Next base: position 380 of record CAZDXI010000157.1, on the reverse strand, counting down.
CAGAGCGTCGTCGCGTGGGGCGATCGCAGACGAAAACCATGGGCGTGCTGCACGTAAAGGGCGCACGCGTACCTGTGGTGATCGAGAATATCTCAAAAGATGGAACGAAACTCCGCTTGAACGCAACGGTCGGAGATCAAACGCTTGAGGCGGCGGATGCCCTTGAGATCACGGGCCTGTTCAAGGTGCCGGTGAAGCTGCGCTGGCGCGATGACGATGGTTTGGGGGCGGAGTTTGATCTGCCCGGACCACGACGCGCGATGATGCAGGGGCAGATCAAGAAGATGTTGTCGCGCACCACCCGACGTTAAGCGGTGCGCGCACAGATCACATGTTCGGGTAGTTCGGCCCGTCACCGCCCTGTGGCGTGACCCAAGTGA
>CAZDXI010000156.1:0-7317 GCA_964509095.1 uncultured Rhodobacterales bacterium | reverse complement strand
CGCACCATTGAATGGGTGCTCGACTTTACCAAGAAGCGCCGCGACGCAATGCGGTTTTTCCGATCCACCTGGATTCCGGATGAAACCTTCTTTCAAACCATCGTCCGACACCTTGTTCCGGAAAAAGAAATTCGGTCGCAAAGCCTGACATTCCTGATGTTCACCGACTATGGCATGCCGGTGAAGTTTCACAACGATCTCTACAACTTGCTGATCTCGAAAGATTACCTGTTTGCCGGCAAGATCAGCCCGGAGGCGCAGGACCTGAAGCGACGTCTTGGCCTGCTTTATGCCGCGACGGGGATTGAATTTCAGATTTCCAACGAAGGGCGGAATTTGTTCCAGTTCCTGACGGAACGGGGCCGCATTGGGCGGCGCTTTGCTCTGCGTTTCTGGGAATCTGAATCCACGTTGGGACGAGAGCGCGAGTTGATGATCCTCGTGTGCAAGAAATGGCATGTGGCCAAGCGCATCCTTGGACATATGCGCCAGATCACCAACGTTCCCACGATTGAATACCTGTTCAATGAGGAAGACACGCCGCTCCCCGATCTTGGTGGATTGGAAAAGACGTTGGGCAAGCGGACGCGGCACCGGCGCGCGTTGATGCGCATGCTGTTCGACTATTACGAAACCGATCAGTTGATCGTCTGCATGGACCCAACGAATTTCGATCTTCTGAATGACTTTGCGTCAGACCGCTCGCGGACCAAGTTCCTCGAAATCCAGTGTCACTTCACGGACGATTATTTGATCGGCCATGCTATGCGCGTCGGCCTGGCTGGAGAGCAGACAAGTGCCGAAACTTTGGAACGACTCCTGCCAACCATCCGTGGCGACATTGAAAGCGAAAGCGACGCCATCCGAGATGCCGGTTTCGACAACCACTTTCTGTTCAAGGAACGGGCGGCCGTCGATGTGAACACGGCGCACTTGTCAGAATTTCTGGGCGTGGATTACGACAAAGCCCGCACCATCGCAGAAGCAGAACACCTGTTCGCTGACTAAGCGGGGATTGCCCGTACTGGAACGCTCGAATGCGCATGGATTGTCGCATTCGCCGCATTGCACACCGGGCCAGTGATTTCGAATTGCGCAACCCGGTCCGCCAAAGCGTTGAACAGGCACCGCATCTCCAACCGCGCTAGATGCATACCCAAGCAGGTATGAACCCCATGTCCGAACCCTACATGGCCCCGCGAATTGCGTGTGATATCGAACGTGTTCGGGTTGGCGAATTTTGCCGGGTCCCGGTTTGCTGCCCCAAACACCATCAACACGCGGGCTCCCGCCGGGATAGTCACACCTTCGACGTCTGTGTCTTCCGCGACATAACGCGTGAATGCTCGGATTGGGGTGTTCAGGCGCACGATCTCTTCAATCGCACCTGGGATCAGGTCTCGATCCGCTCGGATCGCCGTCCATTGCGCGGGATGTTCTGCAAACAACCGCACCGCATAACCAATGGCCGAAATCGTTGTGTCCAGACTGGGCGCAATGTAGTCACGCATCAATTCAACGGCGCGCGATGGCGCCATCCCAGCCTCAATCCCCCGAGCCGTGGCCCGCTTTGCCCAGCCATCGGGCGTGAGTTCATTCAGAACCTCAGGGTCTTCCAAAAACGCGCGCATCGCTTTCATCCGGTCGCGGGCATCAGCTTCGCGGTCTCCCGACTTGCCCATGAGTTCGAACGTCGCGGCGCCCCAACCAAGCATATGGTCTTTGCCATTCTCGCCCAATCCAACCAGATCGCGCACGACAGTCAACGGCACATGCGGAGCAAGCTGCGCTGCGGCGTCAAATCCCCCCAAATCAACCATTTCGTCTGCAATGCACTCACATGCATCGACGATGGTATCGCGGACCTCTTGCAGAGCCTTGGGCGACAAAGGGCGAAACGTGATGGCTCGCGTCGCATCATGGGCCGGCGGGTCAGAGTTCAGAGTCGAGCCGATCAGAAGCTTGTTTACATCCTCGTTGATCGATACGCCCTTGCCGGACTGAAACACCCTGTGATTGCGCAAGGATTTAGTCAGTGCCTCAAACCCGACAATTGCGTGCACATGATGCTCGGCCAGCCAGACAACCGGACCCATCTCCAACATGTCCGTATATACCGAAACAGGATCGGCAAGCGTCTGGTCAGAGTAAAAGTCAACCTCGCAGACCGGAGCCGTCACTTGCTCCGCCATGTATTCAACCATCTCCGAAACCGTCCACGACGTTCAGAAACTGCGTCCCCTGCGGCTTCGAAATTGTCCTGAATTTCTTCAAGGGCAGGATCGATCCGGTTGGTCCGGAACCGCCGCCAACGTACATAGAAGGCCGAGATAATCAGCGCCAATGTGCCTAGAATAACGATATTCACCCACGGGATAGGCTTTGGTGTGTCCGGCCCCGGGTGCGGCTTCAGACTGATCGCGTTTGGATAGATGGTGAACACTTCGTTGCGCCACCCGTAATGTGTGATCAAATACCACTCCGGGTTCGCCCGAGTGGACGTCGCCCCTTGCGCCTCGGCCTGCAAGTTGGAACTGTCCAGCTTGAAATACGGTGGCCAGCCGAAGCCTGTGTCTTCATTCCGATACACCATGACGCGCCCATTTTCCCGGGTCGCGTTTATCAAGCGTAGATCGCGATTAACTGTGGTTTCGTCGTTCCCCGAATCTGCGCTGGCATAGAACATCCGGTTCCAGCCCGAAAAATCCTGCCGGATGATCTCGGTCCCCTGCACATACACAATATCCTTTTGCGGCAAGGTGTAGTGCAAAAAGGCCGCGAAGAAGCCCCAAAACGTTAAGATAAACAACCACTTGATAATTTGCATCTCGCGCGCCCCCTCAGGCGAAGTTTGTCAGATAGATGATAAGACCGATCAACAGGGTCGGCACAACATACACGCCCAGGATCAGCTTTTTGCGCAGGGACCCGTCGTATTCGGCCATCCCTTTGTCCATAAAGGTGTCAAAATCGCTAGGCGGGTCACCGGCCAAAGACGCCTCGTTCCATTCCTCGCGCAGCTTACGACGCCGCACAGATCGGGAGTACAGCGACAGGCAAATGTAAACGATTGTCAGAACGACAAATCCCACCACGACCAAACGTGCCAATGCAAACATGCGTTTACCTCCTCACCGCGCCCCACGGACCAACCTTTTGCACAAGGTCTCGTGGAACGTCCCCGTCATCTTCCATGGGCGGTTCGTGTCCGAACAGCGCATCGCGCGCGCCCGCTTTGTCCACCTGATACTCCCGTTCGAGGTAATCCGCCACATAGGTTTTCTTGGACTCAGGCCATGTCGCATAAGTCGCATAGAACAAGTCTTTGTGGCATATGAACATTTGCCGAATATCCTTGGGGCTCAGTTCGGCCAACAACATATTCACCAAGTCACGATCCGGGTGGTCTGCTGCCCGCAACGTATAGAAAAACGCCGGATGTTCTGAGTTGATCCGCGGCCAACTCCCTCCGTTTTCTGCCCAGTTCACAAGATCGTTCAGGGCATGAAATTCGGGCGGCAACAGATGGCTGTACTGCCGCGCCAATCGCCGCATTTCTGAACGCGAGCGCTGTTTCAGATCCGTTGCATGTTCGGCCACGGCATCGATCAGAATGAAATCCATCTTCTGTCTCAGGATCGCAGCTGCATCTATCCCACGGGACTTCACGATGGTTTCAACCAGCCCATTGAGACCGAGGAACTTTGCGATGTTGTTTCGATTGGACAGATCAAACACGTATTCCATCGGCACATCAGCCAGCGCAGACTTGTCACCCGCTGTAATGATCGCCGGATGCTCTACGTTCTGGAAAATGTAGAGCGGGCCAAAATGCTCCGTCCAGTAATTGCCTTGCTCAAACTTCATATGTTTGAGCTTGACCGGGTTGCGAGTCACGTCCCCAGTCTCTGCTGCCAATTCGATCATTTCGCCAATGAGAACGTCGTCGAACCAGGCGTCTTCTTCATTGAGAAATCGATCCACTTTATCAGAGAGACGTTTAGCCTGCCGAACCGTACCTGTGGTTGTATCCGCTTCGATATGAATATTGCGAATATCGAAGAGCTTTTCCGGACTGGAAACATCGTATACGGAATTTACCAATTCGCCAGCGACAGCATCCTTTGCTGTCAAAGCAAACAATTCGGCTTCGTTTTCCTCAATGAATTGGCGCAGAATACCACGCGACGTTGAAAACTTAGCATTCAATAGCGGCGCACGTTTCTGATCTGTTGTCAGCAAAATAAACTGTCGATTCACACCAGCATGGTTGAGATATAGATGATCGGCCAATTCATGCCCGACTTCGGGTGAATAGCCTGATATGTCGATGTAGAAATCACTCAGTTCCGTTCGCTTACCGGTCAGGTGTTCCAATGCGCGATTGTACCTTTCCACCAACGCCGGTGAGGCGACGTGGATCAGGTTTCCAAACATCAATCCGCGTTGGATGAGGCGTTTCATCCCTTACTCTCCAAATACCGCTTTTTCGCCTCTTCACTGCGTCCAAACTCCCGCACCATGGCTTCGATGGCGATCTCGTCGCTTTTGTCCGCATACCGGAATTCAGAATCCGCATAGCGGTTGATTTCCTGAAGGACCATTTCCGTTGTGATTGGTTGGCGTAGTTCCGCGATCATACCACGTTTCTCGTCAAACGATTTGAACAGGAACAGGTCAGGCTCTTCCATCCACTCATCAGGCAATTCGAAATCCATCGCCCGAACTTTAACAGCATCGGTAATGTTCTTGATTGCGCGCCCTGTAAATCGCTCATCCGCCTCTTGAATACCTTTCAGATAGGCACCCATTTTTGCAATTGTATTCAATTCGCCAATTTTGGAATGCACGCGATCAAAGACTTTCAGCAGACCGTCCTCATGAGGTCGCGAATGGTTCTCAAATGATGCCGCGACAGCTTTCTTGATCTCTTGGGCTGCAAAAACCTCGTGATCTCCAAGAGGAATGTCGTGGTTTTTGCCCATAAGCAGATATAAAATGTCGATGTAGTCTTCCCGTGTTTGCGGTCCGTCCACCAGAAACCGGGCTCCTGCGCGCTGTCTTAGGGCGTCATCCACATTCTCCGGATAATTGGAAAACATTCCAAACGTGCAGTTCCCTCGCACAACGGTATTCGCCCCGGCGAAACTCTCCATCAAAACTGCGGTAATTTCCAATTGCCCGGCAGAGGACTGGCGATCCCCGCGCTTCCCGGCCAATTGGTCAATATCGTCAATTGTTCCAAACCCAATTACATTTGGGTCAATGATGTTGTTAATAAACGCCTTTGTGTTTTGGCCCGACTTACCTTGGTAGGAATCGATGTTGTCAGTGCTCAGGTTTTGATACCGAAACGGATAACCCGCAATCGAGCAATACTCATTGATCATCCCCGCCATCATTTGAATAAGTATAGTTTTTCCGGTCCCGGGCTTGCCGTCTCCCATAAAGGTGAAAATGAATCCGCCCAGATCTACAAATGGGTTCAGGCGACGGTCAAAATCATAAGCCATGATCATTTTGGACAGCCGCATTGCTTGGTATTTCGCGATGTGGTTGCCGACGACCTCGTTCGGCTTTTTGAACGTCATTGTCAGCGTTGTCGATTTCGCTTTCGTCGCCGGCGTGAAACCACGGATCGGGAAGTCATCCGCTTCGACCCGCCAGATTGCAGAAGAAAATGCCTGTAAACGCGGCGCGGTTTGGGCACGCAACGCCACTTTCTCCATCACGGTTTCTGCGAAGGCCGCAACAGTCGCCACCAGTTGCGCATCTTCCGGCGCGTGTTTCGCGATGTCCTGATCTAGTTCCCACAGACAGCCATGCAAAGCAGTTTGGCCGTTGTCTGTCAGCAGTTCTTCGAACTCACCAACTTCCACCGTCACTTCGCTTTGATGCGAGGCGATCAGGAAAGCTGCTGCATTTGCAAAGACATAGAGCGTTGTAAGCGCCTCACCCGCGAGCAACTCTGCGAATTCTGTCTTGCGCGCTGCTGGAAGCGATCCTTCCAAGTTTGCGCGTTTCAGATCCCCCAGACCAGATGTTTCGGCATAGCTTTCCCCGACCGCCAGCGCGATTGACATAGCCCGCCGCAACACGTTCAAAACAGTCGCCTGCACCGGGGAGATTAACGCGTCATCCTCATCTGAGCCTTCGATCCGCGCAACCAGCTGCACAGCTCCCGGCGCAACAGTTGAGCGCGTCACCAATCCCGGCGTTGTTGTGCGAAACCGCCGCCGTGTGCCAATCCCCGAAGACCGTTCCGCTTTGGGCTCATCAGCAACTTGGCCAATGCGCGGCGCATGATCAAACCCCTGCAACATCGCCAAAGCCATAGGATAATGCTTGGTGATTTCCTCCTCACGGAGTTCCATCTGATCGGCTGTTTGGCTCATTTGTTCCTCAGTCTGTCATATCTTGCATCGGAAGGTGCGTGCAAAGCACCCACCATACGGCAGGGTATGTCACGCCATACACCTTCAATATCTCAGCACCCGTCCACCCGGGCTCACCACATATTTGCGCACCGTTTCAAACCCCGGAGGGTCGCGTTCAGCGAGCACCTGAAACGGACGCTGCGGTAAAATGATCGAGCGCTGCATGCGCGTCGTTCCCGTTTCTGCGCCCCGACCCGCAAAGGGATCAAGCGCAAACACCTCACGTTCCACCGTTGAAAACCAGCCAGAACGTTCCTCAACGACGCGCTCAGACGCCAAATCTTCTTCGGTCCAAACCAGCGCCCAATCTTCGCCCGCAGGCGCGCGGGCCTGCGACAACACTTCGCCCAGTGGCCCGGATTGTTCTGTAAAGGCCGAAGAATACATCGGCCCTACGTGAAACCTACGGAGGCGTTTGGGATGCAAGTCGTCAAAGTCCTCGTCGAACCCTTTAGCAATAGTCACCAGTTTTAGTGCCCCAACGGATTGCGCCATCAGATGCGCTTGCGCTTCAGGCCAGCGGCGCTGGTCCTTGGGCAAAGGCGTTCGGCCGGAATCCTCCACATCCATCAAGTAAATCACCGGTAGGTTCAGCGAGGAATCCCACACGGCCCAATGAATCAGAAACGCACGACGGTCCTCGTTGATATCGCCCATCCACATCAGGTCCGGATCATTGCGCGCCCAAAACAATTCACCTTTGGAGAGTTCTTCGTAGTAGAGCCGCTGGGACAGGGCGAATTGCAGCTTGGTCGGTACTTTGCGTTCCGAGATGATCACATCCACCATATCGCGTTTCAGACGCTCGGCGTTTGGGGCTTGGCTCAGGTGGTGCTCAGCTTGCGTGGCGTCATTGCCCATGGTCAGGATTTCGGTGGCG
>CAZDXI010000155.1:6347-7389 GCA_964509095.1 uncultured Rhodobacterales bacterium | reverse complement strand
TTTGTCACGTTCTACCTGTGGCTACGCAATCAGTTCGCAGCCGATGTTGTGCTGCATTTCGGCATGCACGGCGCGCTGGAATTCATGCCGGGCAAACAGGCCGGGCTTGGGGCGACGGATTGGCCGGATCGTTTGATTGGCGAGATGCCGAACGTGTATCTTTATGCTTCCAACAACCCGTCCGAGGCGACCTTGGCTAAGCGCCGTTCGGGTGCTGTGACGGTTACTCATCTGACGCCGCCGTTGGCACAAAGTGGTCTCTATAAGGGGCTGTCCGAGCTAAAAGACAGCCTGACCCGTTGGCGAAAACTGGATGCAGACGCGCCAGAGCGGTCTGAATTGGAAGACCTGATCGCCGAACAAGCCGACGCTGTCGATATGTGCGGCACATCGCCCGGTGATCTGTGGCTGAAGCTGCTGGAAACCGAAGACGCGCTGATCCCTGAAGGTCTGCACATTGTCGGCCAACCGCTGAGCGATGCGGCCCGTACAGAATATCTGAGCCTGATCGACACAGATGATGACACACGTCACGCGGTGGACGCCCATTTGCAGGGCAATGCCGAGCTTGATGGCATGATGCAGGCTCTAAACGGGGAATATATCGAGCCGGTTCCGGGTGGGGACCTGATCCGCTCCACCGCTGTGTTGCCGACAGGGCGCAACATTCACGCGTTTGACCCGTTCCGTATGCCGACAGAGTTTGCGATGCGTGACGGGGCAAAGCAGGCAGACCTTCTGCTTGAAACCCACGCGTCTATGCCGCGTTCCATCGCGCTGGTGCTGTGGGGGTCGGACAATATCAAATCAGATGGTGGTCCGATTGCGCAGGCGCTGGCCCTGATGGGGTGCAAGCCGCGTTTTGACAGCTTTGGTCGTTTGTCCGGTGCGGACCTGATCCCGCTGGAAGGCCTTGGGCGGCCGCGCATCGACGTGATCATGACGCTGTCCGGCATTTTCCGTGACTTGCTGCCGTTGCAAACCCGCATGCTGGCGGAAGCTGCCCTGCGCTGTGCCGAAGCGGATGAACCATTGGAGCAGA
>CAZDXI010000155.1:0-6325 GCA_964509095.1 uncultured Rhodobacterales bacterium | reverse complement strand
GGATCTAACGTTAATCAACTGGTCGATAGCTCTGCCTTCGGCGATGAGGATGAGCTGGCCGATGCCTATGAAGCACGCAAGAGCTTTGCGTATGGCGTGGATGGCAAATGCGCCGCCAATCCGGACTTGCTGAAGCAGGCGCTGGCAGATGTGGAAATCGCATATCAGAATCTTGAATCCGTCGAACTGGGCGTGACTACTGTTGACCACTACTTCGACACGCTTGGTGGCATTTCCCGCGCGGTGAAACGGGCGCGCGGTGGCGAAGAGGCGGCTGTTTACATCGGGGATCAGACCCGAGGCACAGCGAAGGTGCGCACATTGAAGGATCAGGTGGCACTGGAAACCCGGTCCCGTTCTCTGAACCCGAAATTCTTTGAAGGCCTGCTGAAGCACGGTGCCGAAGGTGTGCGCCAAATTGAGGCTCAGGTGACCAACACGATGGGCTGGTCTGCCACGACGGGTCAGGTGGATCACTGGGTCTATCAACGCATTTCGGAGACGTTTGTTCTGGATGAGGAGATGCGCAAACGCATCGCAGACCTGAACCCGACGGCGTCCAGCCGCATGGCGAACCGCCTGCTGGAAGCATCGGACCGCAATTACTGGTCCCCGGACGAAGACATGCTGGCCGCGCTGCAGGATGCCGCCGACCAGATCGAAGATCAAATGGAAGGCATCGCGGCCCAATGACGATGTGCGCAACACAAGGGAGGGCAGTATGGCCCCACTAGATCGCAATCCACCCATCCTAAAAGGTCAGGACGGTGAAGGCTCTGTCCAGGTACATCAGGACGAGAGCGCCAAGATCGAAGGCGCGAAAGTGTTTTCCGTGTATGGCAAAGGCGGGATCGGGAAATCCACGACGTCGTCCAACCTGTCCGCGGCATTTTCCATGCTGGGCAAGCGCGTGTTGCAGATCGGGTGTGACCCGAAGCACGACAGCACGTTCACGCTGACCGGGCAGATGCAGCCCACCGTGATCGACATTCTGAAAGATGGCGACTTCCATCCCGAAGAACTGCGCGCCGAAGACTTCGTGACCGAAGGCTTTAATGGGGTGAAATGTGTAGAGGCCGGTGGCCCCCCTGCCGGGACCGGGTGCGGCGGTTATGTTGTGGGGCAAACAGTCAAGCTACTCAAGCAACACCATTTGTTAGAGTCTACTGACGTCGTGATTTTTGACGTGCTGGGTGATGTGGTGTGCGGCGGATTTGCCGCGCCACTGCAGCACGCGGACCGCGCGCTGATTGTGACGGCGAACGACTTTGACAGCATCTATGCGATGAACCGGATCATCGCGGCGGTGCAGGCGAAGTCCAACAACTACAAGGTCCGCCTCGCGGGGTGTGTTGCGAACCGGTCCAAGGACACGGACGAGGTCGATCGGTATTGCGACACCGTCGGGTTCAGCCGCATCGCTCATATGCCGGACGTAGATGCGATCCGTCGGTCGCGGTTGAAGAAAAAGACCCTGTTCGAAATGGATGAGGACGAGGATATCGTCCGGTGTCGCGCCGAATACGTGCGTCTGGCGCAGCTGCTTTATGATGGTACCGAAGGTCTGGCGCCTGCACCGATGGAAGATCGCGACATCTTTGAACTGTTGGGATTCGATTGATGGCCGACGGCGCACGTCATATCGAGCCAACAAGCTCTCATGACTACGGTCGCACACGCGACCGGGTGGAGACCTATTTCGACCAGACCGCGACCAAAACCTGGGAGCGGCTTACCTCTGACGCGCCTGTGTCCAAGATCCGCCAGACCGTACGGGAGGGCCGTGATCAGATGCGTGCCCTGATCCTGTCGCGCCTGCCCAAGGACCTGTCAGGGCACCGTGTTCTGGATGCTGGATGTGGCGCTGGGCAGATGACCGAAGAACTGGCGCGACGCGGTGCGGACGTTGTGGGCATCGATATTTCGCCCTCGCTGATCAACGTTGCGCAAAAGCGTTTGCCAGATGAATTCCACCACCAAGTGACGTTCCGCGCGGGTGATATGCTCGATCCTGATCTCGGGCAGTTCGACCAAGTCATCGCGATGGACAGCCTGATCTATTACACGGCTGATGACATTGCGTCAGCGTTGAAGACGCTGGAGTCGCGCGTTTCCGACAATGTCGTGTTCACAGTTGCGCCGCGCACGAAACTGCTGATGGGCATGTGGTATGCGGGCAAACTGTTCCCCCGTTCTGACCGGTCTCCAACCATGATTCCCCACGCGTTAGAGCCGTTGAAGCGCGCCTGTCGCGATGCGGGCATAAACCGTCAGGTGCAATCCGTGGGACGGGTGGCAAAGGGCTTCTATATTTCCGCCGCGATGGAGCTTTGTGAATGACGTCGCGGATGATCCCCCAGCTGAAACAGCTGTCCTTGCGGGCGATGCCTTTTGCGGACGCGGCAAGTGAAGACTTGCCGATGGCGCAGCTTTTGCGCCTGTCGCTGTTTCAGGTGTCAGTGGGGATGGCGTCCGTGATGCTGCTGGGTACGCTCAACCGGGTGATGATCGTGGAACTTTCTGTGCCTGCGATGATTGTCGCGATCATGGTCGCGCTGCCGGTGCTGATTGCCCCGTTTAGAGCCTTGTTGGGCTTTCGGTCGGACACATACCGTTCTGCCATTGGATGGAAGCGGATTCCGTACCTTTGGTTTGGTTCATTGTGGCAGTTTGGCGGGTTGGCGATCATGCCCTTTGCCTTGCTTGTGCTTGGCGGAGATGTTGTTCACGAGGTCCCCTTTGCCGGCGAAGTTCTTGCCGCTTTGGCGTTCCTGATGACCGGGTTGGGCCTGCATATGACGCAGACTGCGGGCCTTGCGCTCGCATCCGACAGAGCCACGAACGAAACGCGTCCACGCGTCGTTGCGCTTCTGTATGTGATGTTCCTTTTGGGCATGGGCTTGTCTGCCGTGATCATCGGTGGATTGCTGTCGAACTACACTGACCTGTTGCTGATCCGCGTGGTGCAGGGCGCCGCTGTTGTCGGCGTCGTGCTGAACGTGATTGCACTTTGGAAACAAGAAAGCGTGCGCCCGATGAGCCGAGAAGAGCGCGAAGCGCCTCGGCCCATGTTCAGTGATGCGTGGAACGACTTCATTTCGGGCGGTCAGGCAGGTCGTCTGCTGGTCTGTGTGTTCGTCGGGACGATGGCGTTCAACATGCAAGACGTCTTGTTAGAGCCTTATGGAGGCGAAATCCTAGGCTTGTCCGTATCAGCCACGACGTATCTGACGGCGCTTTGGGCCATTGGTGCGTTGGTTGGTTTCATCCTTGCCGGGCAACGCCTTGCGATGGGCTCAAACCCTTATCGACTGGCGGGCGCAGGAGTCCTTGCCGGGGTCTATGCCTTCACGCTGGTGATCTTCTCCGCCCCGATGCAGGCGCCGCTGTTGTTTTATACAGGTGCGCTGCTGATCGGCTTTGGCGGTGGGTTGTTCGCCGTGTCCACGTTGATGGCTGCGATGAACATGCCGTCCACTGGTACCGCTGGAAAGGGCCTTGCCCTTGGGGCCTGGGGCGCGGCGCAAGCCACGGCTGCCGGGCTTGCCATCGCCATTGGCGGAACCATGCGTGACTGGATCGGCGCAATCGCCCAGACGGGTGTCTGGGGCGAAGGGCTGAACACGCCCGCTGCTGGTTACGCTTTTGTTTATCATGCCGAGATTGGCCTGCTGTTTGTCACTCTCATGTACCTTGGGCCGCTCGTGCGCAAAGCCGGCCCTCCCAACCAACCAGACCCAAAAGCCGCCAAGATCGGCCTTGCGGATCTGCCAACCTGACCTGTCCCGGAGGACATGAACATGACTGGAACCTTTTTCTGGGAATTTGATCTGGCCAGCCTTGCGCTCTGGCTGTTTTGGATCTTCTTTGCCCTGCTGATCATCTACATCCAGCGCGAAAATATGCGGGAAGGCTACCCGATGACGGACGACGACGGTGTCGAATCCGCCAATCAGGGTCCGTTCCCGATCCCCGGCGACAAGACCTTCAAGCTGCCTCATGGGCGTGGTGAACTGACGGTGCCGTCCGGTCAGCGTTACGATCGCGAAGATCTTCCCATGGTAAAAACGAACCCGGGGAACGGCTATCCGCTGGAACCCACTGGTGATCCGATGATCGATGGGATCGGCCCCGCCGCTTGGGCAAACCGGGAGGACGAACCCGAACTGGACGGGCACGGTCATCCAAAGATCATTCCGATGTCGAGCAAGGAAGCCTTCCGTTTTGCGGCAGGCCTTGATCCACGCGGCTTGCCCGTGATGGCGGGCGACGGGGAGATCGTGGGTCGCATCAGCGACATGTGGATCGACGAACCCGAACAGATGGTCCGGTATCTCGAAATCGAACTGGACCCGAAATGGGGTTCCGGTAGCCGTTTGGTTCCGCTGACTCTGTCCCGCATCTTGCTGAACCGTGTCCAGATCCATTCGATCTACGGCAAACACTTTGCCAACGTGCCCAAGCACGCGTCCCCCGGACAAGTGACCAAACTCGAAGAGGACCAGATCAGCGCCTACTACGGCGGCGGCAAGCTTTACGCCGACATCAACCGTCAGGAACCGCAGATCTAGGCCCTAATAACCGCAACCCATCGTGAAAGGAGCGTGCGCATGCCCCATGATGACTTTGAAATAGAGCCCGTTCCGGGCCTGCCAGAACAGCCGCCCACGGGTGAGCAAATCCTGTGGCAGGGCAAGCCGGATTGGTGGGCTTTGACACAGGAGGCGCTGAGCTTCTGGTGGGTTGCGGGCTATTTTGCAGTGCTGACTTTGTGGCGGTTTGTAACCGTTGTGGACATGATGCCCTTGCCTCAAGCTATCGCGGCGTCGCTGCCATTTGTGATCCTTGGCGGCATTGTCTGCGGATTGCTGACCTTGTTTGCATGGATTCAGGCGCGTTTGACGCTTTACACCGTCACGACCTCGCGCGTGGCGATGCGCATTGGTGCTGCGCTGACTGTGACGCTGAACATCCCTTACAAACAGGTGGCCAATGCCTCGTTGGATCTGCGTAAATCCGGCACGGGAACCATCGCCTTTGAAACCATGGGAGAGACGCGTCTGTCCTATCTGATGTGCTGGCCGCATGTGCGCCCTTGGCGGATGAAGCAGACAGAACCCGCACTACGCTGCATCCCGGAAGCGCAACATGTGGCGAACTTGATTTCGGACGCGGCACATTCCCGCGTTAGTCAGCCGGTGATCGAACTGGTCGCACCGACTGCCGGTGAAACGGTGGCTGCGGAATGAGTACAATGAATAATTCTCGCGCCACACGGATGCATGCCAAGGCGGATGATCTGGTTCCCACAATCCTGTTGCGGTTGGTCTTTGCGCTGGTCCTTGCCGTCCTCGCGTTGGTCACTGTTGCCAAACTATCAGGCCGCCCGCTGGAGGCCACGCCACCTCAGACCGAAGTCATAAGAGAACGCGCAATCCATCTGTCGGGCGATTCCTCTGGCGCGGCCCGTGTTCTGGATCAGAACGGCGCGCTATTGGCGGACTTTTCGCCTGAAAAGGGCGGTTTCATCTCTGGAATTGAACGGGTGATCGCGCGCGAACGCATGAAACGCGGGCTGGAAAACACCGCCCCCATCTTATTGCAACTACGTCAGGGCAATCGCTTGTCGATCTACGATCCGGAAACGGACTGGTCGGCAGAGCTGATGGGCTTTGGCGCCACCAATATCCGCAGTTTCGCCAGACTGCTGGATCAACCCTGAGACCGAAAGGAAGCCAACTCATGGGACTACTGACAAAGGAAGTCGAACGTCACCCTTGCACGGTGGAGGTGTCGCATTGCTTCGACAGCTTGCACGCGCATGTCAAATTCAACGACGGCACCGTGGTGAACCCCGGTGACGAAGTCATGGTGAAGGGGCCGGAAATCATGGCCGCGTACGGTGAAGTCGTGCGCGAAGAGCGTGAAGCTGTGATTTATCGCGCGTCCAAGCTGGAACAGCTGTGGACCCGGATGACCGGCGATTTTGAGTTCATGGAACTTTGCGAATTCTCGTTCTCTGAGGAGGTGAAGCTATGAACGCTCCGATGAAACACACCGCCGACGCCACCACGGTCGAAGAAGGTCTCGCCATCGCGCAAGCGGGGGATGAACAGTATAACGACGAAATGGCCACCGAAACGGCGATGCAGAACACGCTTCTGACGCCAAGGTTTTACACCACCAATTTTGATGAGCTTGATGCCGTTGACGTCAGCCCTGTACGCAAAGACTGGGACGCGCTGATCGACCAGATGGAAGCAGACCCTAATAGAGGCCATTTCAAGAAGAACGAAGACTGGGACCACGTCGATTGGGACGGGAT
>CAZDXI010000154.1:5341-7488 GCA_964509095.1 uncultured Rhodobacterales bacterium | reverse complement strand
TGGTACCCAAGGCCGGACTCGAACCGGCACGCCCGCAAAGGCGGGGGATTTTGAATCCCCTGCGTCTACCATTCCGCCACTTGGGCACTGCGCGTTCTCTAGCGTTGCACAGGCAGCGCGTCCAGCCCAATTTGAGCCAACCAAGCGACTTTTGTGCTGCTACGCGAAGTTACAGACCGAGCGACGCGACCATAGTGAAACGCATAGGGTCTGGACGTGTTCCATTGCGCCCCCGGGTTTCCCACCACTGCGTGATGTCTTCCAGTGACAGGTTCGCGCCACCTGTTGTGCTTGGCACGATTTCCCCGTCGCGTGTAACGTCGTATTTCGTCAGCGCCGTTTGCAAGGCGACAGCCGCGTCGGCGGGTTCCATCCCCTTGTCGGTCACAAGCACTTTCATGCCATTGACGGCAACCTGCATTTTCGCGCGCAACATTTTTTCTGTGAGATACGCATCGTCCTTGACGCCTGCGAAGATCGTGAACCAGTTCTCGCGCCAACCGCCGAACGCATCCACCGCGAAAGGTGCGCCACCATCCCGGTCTACAGCGTTCGCTTTAGAGCCGCGGTTGTCGCGGCGCCGGTTCTGGCCGTAAAACTCGCCGCGTACGGGGCGCAGTTCGGAAAAGATCAGTTGCAGCGCATCCGGTGTGAACCGCCAGAAATCTGCTGGTGCACCGTGGTAGAAATAGCTGAACGGCGCCGCCGTATAACACACCCCACCGGGTTTCAGCAGACGCACCATGTTTTCGGCGGCTTTCCAGGGCTTTGAGATATGCTCAAACACAGCCATGGAATAAATCGCGTCATATTGCTCGTCTTCTAGATGATCGCATTGCGTTGCGTCCGCGACGATGTGCTTGCCCTTCTGAGCGTGCGGGTAAAGAGACAGGAACTGGAAATCGTAATCTGGCATCTCTGCTTCGAACGAGTTGTTCGACCCACCAAGTTCCGCGACCAGACCAGAATGAATGCCTTCGTCCTTCATCGTCTGGTGAAAGTCGTTGCGCAGGTAGTCGCGAATACCTTGCTTGCCAGACCCTCCGATTTCGGCAGCTTGCGCCGCCTCGAAATGCGCCACCAGTGCTTCGGAATGCTCAGTCGGAGCCGCATTGTGTGCCGCGCGCGCTGACGCGAGAAGGTCTTTGGTTTTGGTCACGGCGTATCGTTCCTCTTCGTATTCCGCGGGTCCGTCTGATTGCGGAAACTATGCCACGGAAGCTGGTCCTGTTACCCAACGCGCCTGCCTGCAGGCCCGTTAACTCTTTCAAGTTGCAGTCGTCGTAAACAGCGCCCCAAAGAACGTCAACCACTTGACCCTGTCGTGCGCACGTGCTCGAAGCAGCGCATGTTACGACGCTTGTATGATTGGACTTTGTCGATGGCCGAACACCCACACGCGCTGTGGGTTTTGGCAGCTGTTGCGTTCATCGAAAGCTCGGTCTTTCCAATTCCGCCGGACGTGTTGATCATCCCCATGATCCTTGCTGCACCGCACCGTGCATTCCTGATCGCAGGGGTCGCTTTGGTGTCGTCAGTATTGGGTGGACTGTTCGGATATGCGATTGGCGCGTTTGCGTTTGACACCATCGGTCAGCCGATCCTTGCATCCCTTGGAAAAGAAGACGCGATGATGGCGTTCAACGAACGCTTTAACGGCGTAGGATTCTGGGCCGTCTTGGTCGCGGGAATGACGCCCTTCCCGTACAAAGTGATTACGATCATGTCCGGCTGGACGTCTATGCCGCTTGGAACGTTTATCGTGACGTCCATTCTCGCACGCGGGGCTCGGTTCTTCGTTGTCGCATTCCTGCTCTGGAAGTTCGGGGAGCCGATCCGCGAGTTTATCGAAAAACGATTGGGCTTGATGTTTATTTTGTTTGTCGTCTTCCTGCTCGGCGGTTTTGCGGCCGTATCGCTGTTTTGACGACCGCACGTTTGATCCTGATTGCTGCAGGTGGATCCGCCGCCCTTCTGATCGCAGCGCTGATCTTTGAACGGCTTGGTTGGGAACCCTGTGCCATGTGCCTTTGGCAACGCTGGCCGCACTACGCCGCTGTTGTGATTGGTGTGGTTGCGTTGGTCCTGTCGGGGCCTTCAAGATCGTTTCTGACCTTTGCTGGATTCTTCGCGGTCCTTGCCACGGC
>CAZDXI010000154.1:0-5241 GCA_964509095.1 uncultured Rhodobacterales bacterium | reverse complement strand
TTCTTCGTCGTAAGCAGCAGAGACGTTTCGCTGGCTGTGATCCCATCGATACGGCGTACATCGTTTAGAACCTGATCGAAATCTTCAAGGTCGTTCACTGCGATTTCTACGATGACATCCCAACGCCCATTGGTGGAATGCACCCCACGAATTTCCGGCATACCTGTCAACGTGCGCAGTATCTTTTCCGTACCAAGCCCCGCAATTTCGATCATCATCAAACCGCGCACAGGCGCATCAATGACATCTTCTTTGAGCACAACGGAGTAGCCCACAATCACCCCATCGCGCTGCATCCGTTCCATCCGGGCGCGGACCGTCGTTCGGGACGCACCGAGGGTGGCTGCAAGTTCAGACAGAGAGGCGCGTCCGTTATGACGCAGTGCCGCAATCAGTTGCCTGTCCAGATCGTCCATTTCCCCCTCCGCTTTGCACAATCGAGCCGCAATTTGATCACTTTAGGCCCTAGATCATAAGGCAGGAAGTCCTGAAGACTGAACGTGCAAGATAAGTGAGAGTCCCCATGCAAAAACAGACTTGTATCCTGATCGGAGCACCGATGGACTGTGGCAAGCGCCGGCGCGGTTGCTTGTTGGGCCCGGACGCTTACCGCGTTGCGGGGTTGGCAGACGCTTTGGAAGACCTCGGCCACACGGTCGCAGATCGCGGCAATGTCGCTCCGGCAGCACACACTCCGGACAGCCAAGACAGCCCGCTTTATAAAGTAAATGAAACAATCGGTTGGACCCAAACTTTGATGCGGGCCACGGAAACCGAAATGGCCAACGGCATGCCCATCGTGTTGGGCGGAGATCACGGTATCGCATTGGGGACAGTTCCGGGAATTGCGGCACATGCAGCCAAGGTCGACAGACCGCTGTTTGTGCTCTGGCTGGATGCGCATTCGGACTACCACACATTGAAAACCACGACCTCCGGCAATCTTCACGGAACGCCTGTCGGCTATTTCACTGGGCGAGATGACTTCGAAGGGTTCCCGCCCCTGCCCGCTATCGTCCCTCGTGAAAATATTTGCATGATCGGTCTGCGCTCTGTTGATCCGGAAGAACGCGCGGCTTTGGACGGGTCTGGCATTGCCCGCCACGACATGCGTGAGATCGACGAACGCGGGATCGCGCGCCCGTTGCAAGAGTTCCTCGCCCGTGTGTCGGACGAGAACGGGATGCTGCACGTCTCACTTGATGTGGACTTCCTTGACCCCGCGAGCGCCCCCGGTGTGGGCACGACTGTCCCCGGAGGCGCCACCGTACGAGAGGCGCATCTAGTCATGGAAATGATCCACGATTCCAACCTGATGACGTCGCTGGAACTCGTCGAGCTTAACCCGTTTCTGGACGTGCGCGGACAAACGGCACACCTCATGGTGGACCTTGTGGCTTCTGCGATGGGGCGCACCGTGTTCGACCGCCCCACACGGAGCCACATATGACGCAACCGTCCGACAAAGCGCTGGTTCCGTTTGTATCTGTCGATCACATGATGCGGCTTATTCATCATGTCGGTCTGACAGAGATGCTGCGTGGACTTGCGGGTTATATCGAAGATGATTTCCGACGCTGGCCGCTGTTCGACAAAACTCCGCGCGTTGCCAGCCATTCCGATGTGGGAGTTATCGAGCTTATGCCGACTTCTGACGGCGAAGCTTACGGCTTCAAGTACGTGAACGGCCATCCGCGCAATACGCGCGACGGTCTACAGACCGTAACTGCGTTTGGACTGCTTGCGGACGTTGCTACGGGCTATCCCGTGCTTTTGACGGAAATGACGCTGCTCACGGCGCTTCGTACTGCTGCGACCTCGGCGATGGTGGCGCGCAAGCTGGCCCCCACGGGTACGAATACCATGGCGATGATTGGCAACGGCGCGCAATCCGAGTTCCAAAGTCTGGCAATGCACGCGATGTGCGGTGTGACAGAGGTCCGCCTTTATGACGTGGATGCCCAAGCGACAGCCAAATGCGCTGCGAACCTTGCGCGGTCTGGCTTGCGTGTTGTGTCCTGTTCTTCGCCAGAAGAGGCCATTGAAGGCGCGCAAATCCTGACCACTTGCACCGCTGACAAACGCAACGCAACGATCCTGACGGGCAACATGGTCGGCAGCGGCGTACATATCAACGCGATCGGCGGAGACTGCCCCGGCAAGACCGAGATTGCCCCGGACGTTCTGACCCGAAGCTCCATCTTTGTGGAATACCCGGAACAGACCCGGATCGAAGGCGACATCCAGCAGTTACCCGACGATCACCCCGTCACCGAATTTTGGCAGGTTCTGACTGGCGACGCGACTGGGCGTACGTCTGAAGCACAAATCACTCTTTTTGACAGCGTCGGTTTCGCAATTGAAGACTTCTCTGCGCTGCGGTTCATACGGGATCAGATTGTGGACACGCCGTTTTCAACCCCTTTGGATATGCTGGCAGACCCCGATGATCCGCGCGATCTGTTTGGAATGTTGATGCGGGCGGATGGATAACGTCCGCTCAAACGACCTGTGTGGCATCATAGGAATAAACCCACTCAAGGCGTCGCGCCAAAGCCCCTGCCCCCACGGCCAAGACGGCTTGTGCCCCCCATGCAAAAGGTTTGCCCATGTGGAAGCGCCACGCATTGCCTTTGGCCAGCGCTACGACCTTTTCCGCGCGTGGTCGCCGTAGACGCTCATAGGTCATCAAAGCGTCAGTCATATCAGAAGCTTGGGACAGGCATGCGCTTAGAACCCACGCATCCTCAAGTGCCAAACACGCCCCTTGCGCCATGAATGGCAGGGTCGGATGTGCCGCATCACCTAGTAAAACAGTGGAACCGCGCGCCCAAGTCCGCGCAACTGGGCGCGCGTGAAGCGCCCATTGGTGAACATGTTGAGCTTTGTTGATCAATTGTCCAACGTCACCACCGAAATCTGCGAACCGCTTGCGAAACTCCTCTGAATCGCCCTGCAACGACCAGCCTTCTTCTGCCCAGCCCGTACGTTCTTCAATCGCGACAAGGTTCATGGCCTTACCTGCGCGCAAAGGATAGCTGACCACGTGCGCACGATGGCCCATCGACAGGCTCGCGCTCACGTCCTTGGAGTCTTTGTCCCATGGAACGACTGCGCGCCATGCCACCTGTCCAGTGAATTGCGGACTGTCCGGACCATCCACCTGATTGCGCCAAACAGACTTCACCCCGTCAGCGGCGATGATCAAATCAGCGTTGACCGTTCCGGGGGTAACCACGCGTCCCATGTCGAACGTGACGCCTGCTTCGCGGGCCGATTTCACCAGAATGCTCAGTAAATCGGCGCGGTGCATGTACCATGTTGGCCCGGCTTTAGGTGGCGCAACCGTCGCGACGCGCCGACCAGAGCGCCCATCCCGAAACACGGTGCCTGCTGATACACTGGCACCTGCAGGCGGTTCAGTTCCAACAGAGCCCAAGGCGCGTAGCACGGCCTGACCATTCGCGCTGACTTGTAGTCCCGCGCCGACCTCAGTCAGTTCGGGCGCTTGTTCGAACACACGGACCGTTGCACCACGCTGTGCAAAGGCCGTGGCGGCGGCAGTACCACCAATGCCTGCTCCGATCACAGCGATGTTCAGACCTGCAAGTTGCACGTTGTCTTGGTCCTCTAACGAAAAGGGCGCCGATTACGGGCGCCCTTACAGTCTAAGTTCAGCAGTCAGACGGTTCAGTCGTCCCGGTGCACTTTTTCGCGGCGCTCGTGGCGTTCTTGTGCCTCAAGGCTCATGGTTGCGATGGGCCGTGCATCCAGCCGCTTCAGCGAAATCGGATCACCGGTGACAGAACAATACCCGTATTCACCTTCGTCAATCCGGCGCAGCGCTGCATCGATCTTGGCAACCAACTTGCGCTGGCGATCCCGCGTGCGCAGTTCCAGCGCGCGGTCGGTCTCTTCGCTCGCACGATCCGCAACATCGGGAATGTTTCTGGTGTTGTCTTGCAAGCCTTCGATAGTATCGCGGCTTCCGGCGAGAATCTCTGTTTTCCAATTCAGCAGCTTGCGACGGAAATACTCCACCTGCCGCTCATTCATGAATGGTTCGTCTTCTGCTGGCGTATAATCGTCCGCCAGTACAACTTCCTTGTTCATATGCGCACCCTTGTCTTGGCAAACCCTGGTCACGTGACCTGCTCCCGGTTGTTCGCCCAACTCCTGCCGCTGCATGTACCAGCGTGCGTTTAGATTGTCACTACACTTTCCCCGTGGCAAAAGGCAAAAACCTGCAAAGTTAACAAAAGCTGCTAAGAGGCACGAGAGTCATGAAATTTACCGGAACAGACAGCTACGTCGCGACAGACGATCTTAAAATTGCCGTGAACGCGGCTGTGACGTTGGAACGCCCTCTTTTGGTGAAAGGCGAACCGGGCACCGGGAAGACCGAATTGGCCAAGCAGGTGGCCGCGTCTTTGGGTCTGCGTATGATCGAATGGAATATCAAATCCACGACACGCGCGCAGCAAGGTCTGTATGAATATGACGCCGTGTCCCGCTTGCGCGACAGCCAGCTGGGCGAAGACCGGGTGCATGACGTGAGCAACTACATCAAAAAAGGCAAACTTTGGGATGCGTTTGAGGCCGATGAAAAGGTCGTCCTGTTGATCGATGAGATCGACAAAGCCGACATCGAGTTCCCGAACGACCTGCTGCAAGAGCTCGATAAGATGGAGTTTTTCGTTTACGAGACCGGTGAGACGATCAAGGCGCGCCAACGCCCCGTGGTCATCATCACCTCCAACAATGAAAAAGAATTGCCCGACGCGTTTTTGCGCCGCTGTTTCTTCCACTACATTCGTTTTCCCGACACGGAGACCATGAAACAGATCGTTGAAGTGCACCATCCGGGCATCAAGGCGGACCTGCTGACGACAGCGCTGACGCAGTTCTTTGAAATCCGCGAGCAACAGGGGCTCAAGAAGAAACCTTCAACGTCAGAAGTGCTCGACTGGTTGAAACTGCTTCTGGCCGAAGACATGACGCCCGAAGATCTCAAGCGTGACGGGGCCTCTGCCCTGCCCAAACTGCACGGCGCGTTACTTAAGAATGAACAAGACGTTCATTTGTTTGAACGCTTGGCGTTTATGGCACGGGGGCAACGGTAGTCGCTGCGACACTGGGCGCGCTTGACGGGCGCGCCTCACTACCCCATATCACGGTACGACAACTGCGCCGCCGCGTGAGCAGGCTCTGCCCGGAATGATCCCGGCATGACAGCGCAAC
>CAZDXI010000153.1:0-7490 GCA_964509095.1 uncultured Rhodobacterales bacterium | reverse complement strand
GGGTTGAACACATGCCCCAGCACGCTCGGCTGGGCGAGCAGTTCGATCTTGTCGACACCCACGATCTGATGGGTTTGCAGCACGTTGCGCACCCATTTGGCACCAGAGCCTTGTTTTGGCGCACCACCATGGTCGCGGTCATGAAGCGCGGTCAGGTTGCGCCCATTGCGCGAAAACAGCGACGGCGCGGCAACGTCTTTTTCTGCATCCAGCAAGACGTAGTCAATCGTGTAGCGAAAGGCGTTGGAAATCTCGCCCTTGCGTCCGTGATAGGTCACCCCATCGATATGATCGACGCGGGGGTTCATTCCGCCGCGACCTTGATCTGTGTGCGAGCATTGATCGTATCCGCAACCTCAATACCAGACGCTAGACCATCCTCGTGGAACCCGTGGCGCATCCATGCGCCGCAAAACCACGTGTTGTCCGTTCCGTTAAATGTGCGCACCGTGTCCTGTGCAGCCAATGCGGCCAGATCGTAAACCGGATGGCGCAGCACCGTTTGGTCATAGATGCAGTCTTCCCGGATTGTGCGCTTGGTGTTCAGTGTCACAAAGTGCGGATCATCTTTGGGCACTGGCTGCAGCTTGTTGATCCAATAGGTCAGATCAATCCGGTCAGATGCCTTTTGTGCGTCCTCAGTGTAGTTCCAGCTGGACCAGACTTTGCGGGATGTCGGCATGATGCTTTCGTCACAATGCAACACGACGTCATTTGGCTGATATTTGATTGCGCTCAACGCCGCCGTTTCGTGCCCACGCGCATCACCAAGCATGGCCAAACTGTCATCGGAATGGGTGGCAAAGACCACCTCATCAAAGCCCATCCAGTCCTGCCCATAAGTCTTGAGCTGCACCGCGCCTGCACTGCGCGTCACGCTTTCGATCGCCGCACCCGTGCGAATGTCCACGCCGCGTTGTTTCATTGCGACTTCCAGACGGCGCACGTATTCCACCGAGCCGCCATCGACCGTGTACCACTGATGTTGCCCGCTGTTTTGCAGTAAGGCGTGGTTCTCAAAAAACTGCATCATGGCGTGCGCCGGGAAGTCCATGATCTTGTCCACCGGCGTGGACCAGATCGCACCAGACAAAGGTGCCAGGTAATAGTCGCGGAAATAGGGACCCATGCCCATCTTTTCCAGAAACGCGCCAGTTGTCAGGTTTCGATCCGCCTGAGCGACCTTCAACGCATGTTTGTTGAAATACAGGATGTCACGGATCATGCGCAGGAAGGCGGGGTTCAACGCATTCTTACGTTGTGCGAACATCGCATCCAGCGTGGCCAGCGCATATTCCAACCGCCCTCCGGAAATGGACGCGCCAAAGCTCATGTCCGATTTGACAACCGGCACAGACAGCTCGTCGAACAGGCCGGTCAGCAATGGGTAATTCGCATAGTTGAAAACCAGAAAGCCCGTATCCACCGGCTGGTTACCGTTTTTCCCGGCGACAATCGTTCTTGCGTGGCCACCCAGACGCGGCTCTGCTTCAAACAAGACTACCCGATGATGTGCTGAGAGAGCATAAGCTGCGCCCATGCCCGAAATGCCTCCGCCGATTACTGCAATTTTCCTTGGACCAGCGGACCCGTATTCAAATGGCATTCAGTCGTTCCTTGTGTCGTCTTTAAGCGTGTTACGCAGCAACACGGCATTTGGATGTAAACTAAGTGCAATTTTTTTCTGTCAAGTAAACTAGACAGTTTTGGATTTGTTCCGATTGTTAATCTTTTTTGTGATCCAGAGCGGGAGTCACGCCGTAACGATCATATGTTCAGCAACCTTGATACCGCTGCCGGGGAGGGCGTATCTCGTGACGAAGCCGCTTTGCGTATTCGAACCGCAAATCGCTCACCGAAACTCGGGCGCAGGTCAGGGCCGTTGAACGACACAAAAGACACACCACCACGGATGCAATGGGTCAGTCACATGACCCGCATCCGCGATGCGCAGGACAAGGCGGCTTTTGCTGAATTGTTTGGGCACTTTGCTCCGCGTGTGAAGGGCTTTTTGATGAAGTCCGGCGCCGATGCGACCCTCGCGGAAGAATGCGCGCAAGAGGTGATGGCAACGGTTTGGCTCAAGGCGCACATGTTTGACGCGTCCAGAGCATCTGTGGCGACGTGGATCTTCACCGTCGCACGGAACCGCAGGATCGACATCCTGCGCAAGGAAAGACGGCCAGAGCCCGAGGATCTCCCCTGGGGCCCAGAAGCCGAACCAGAGCAGGCTGACGTGATCGCCCTGCAGCAGGAGAGTGAAATACTGGGTAAAGCCCTTCGGGATTTGCCCCCCGCTCAGCGGGAACTGATTGAGAAAGCGTATTTCGGTGATCTGACTCACTCCGAAATCGCCGAGCAAACCGGTCTGCCACTTGGCACGATCAAATCTAGAATTCGACTGGCGCTGGACCGATTGCGCCACGTAATGAAGTGAATGTAATAATGGCACAAGAGATCAAACATCATCTCACACCCGGCATTCTGATGGCCTATGCCTCAGGCAATCTTCCGGAAGCGTTCAACCTGATGGTCGCGTCGCACCTGTCGCTCTGCGACGCATGCCGCGCGGAAGCCGCAAGCTATGACAGCTTGGGCGGTGAAGTCCTTGACGCAGCTCCACACACTGACGTGGCAATGTCCGAAGACAGTCTTGCGGCCACTCTATCGCTGATTGCTGGCGGGCCCGTCGAAGAAACAGCGCGGAGTATTGTAACCGATCCGGTCCTACCGGCGCCGTTGCAGGATTACATTGGTGGCGGAGTGTCCGATATAAAGTGGCGGCCAGTCGGAATGGGTGTGAAGCAGGCGATCCTGAAAACATCTTCCGAAGCCACGGCGCGCCTGCTGTTTATCCCAGCTGGGGCTGCAATGCCGGATCACGGTCACAAGGGCGTCGAAATGACGATGGTTCTGAAAGGCGCGTTTCAAGATGACGATGATTACTTTGCGCGTGGCGATGTAGAAATCGCGGACAGCGATCTGCACCACACGCCCGTGGCGGACATCCACGAGGATTGCATTTGCCTTGCGGTTACCGATGCTCCGCTG
Source organism: uncultured Rhodobacterales bacterium (assembly GCA_964509095.1). Taxonomy (GTDB): domain Bacteria; phylum Pseudomonadota; class Alphaproteobacteria; order Rhodobacterales; family Rhodobacteraceae; genus Aliishimia. The sequence goes on along the minus strand of CAZDXI010000153.1, from coordinate 4,439 downwards.
AAATTCCGTGGCTTGATCCCGAAACTGGCGCAACCGTTCTTGCGCATCTGACCCCCGGGCACAGGCCCTCACAACCTGCGCCCCTCCGTCCCCGGTCCAGTCCCTCTGGCCGGGGACTTTTATTTTCTGTAACGCGGTTTCATGATCGGTTTGAAAACTGGGGACGAGGCGAAACATGAAATCCGCAATCGTAACGGGCGCTGCGCGCGGCATCGGATTGGCTACAACGCATAAACTGTTGGATCAGGGCTGGCGTGTCGCGATGATCGACAATGACAGCGCAGAACTGTCGAGTGCGTCAAAGGGTCTGAAGAACGTGCTGACCTACGACACGGATGTATCCGTCGAACATGAAGTCGCTGCCGCACATACCGATCTTGCCGCCCAATGGCCTCAGGTGCACGGTCTTGTGAACAATGCGGGCCTCGCGAAATTCGGGCCCATGGCGGATATGGACTACAAAACTTGGCGCGCGGTTATGGCCACCAATCTGGATGGCCCTTTCCTGATGACCCAGACCTTCCGCCCACTTCTTGAGGCTGCAAAGGGCGCATCAATTGTAAACATCACATCCATCTCAGGACTGCGCGCCTCGACCCTGCGGGTTGCTTACGGCACATCCAAAGCAGCCCTGGCGCATTTGACTCAACAACAGGCTGCGGAACTCGGCAATCTTGGCATCCGCTCCAACGCCGTGGCTCCGGGGCCTGTGCGCACGAAACTCGCGATGGCAGTGCACACGCAAGACATTATTGATGCGTATCATGATGCGATCCCTCTGAACCGTTATGGTTCGGAAACCGAAATTGCGAACGCGATCTGCTTCTTGTTGTCAGATGAGGCCAGCTACATCAACGGACAGACCATAGCCGTAGACGGAGGTTTCGAGTCCACCGGAATTGGCCTGCCGTCCCTGCGCTCCTGATCAAACCGAGGCGCGCACGACAGAGCGCGATGAGGGGCGCAGCTTAAGGTTCTGGTTTGGACAACGGAACGACGTTGTCGTCCTCCTTGACCTCTTCGAAGTCGAAATTATCCAGCCGTGCCGCGCGTTTGCCAGCGCGCTCCGCCGCAGTCGTGATCCCGTCTACATCGCGGCGGGCTTGATCGAAATGCGTTTCAAGCTTCCCGGCGCGTTCCACGACCAATTCCACGTCGCGGTGCAACTGTTTCAGCATCTTCCTGATTTCGCCCGCCTGTTCGCGCATCCGCGCATCTTTCAGGATCGCGCGCATGGTGTTCAGCGTCGCCATGCAGGTTGTCGGTGACACGATCCACACGCGGGCTTCAAACCCGGCTCGGACCAGTTCGGGAAAGTTGGCGTGCAACTCGGCATAAACCGCCTCAGATGGCAGGAACATCAGCGCGCCGTCCGCTGTCTCGCCATCCAGAATGTACTTTTCCGAGATCGCCTTGATATGCGCCTTCACTGCGACCTTCATCTTGGCGACAGCGTCCCTTAGTTCCCAATCGCTTTCGGCAGACCGCAGCGCCTCATAGGCTTCAAGCGGGAACTTACTGTCAATCACAATCGGTCCCGGCGGGTTCGGCAGATTGATCAAACAATCCGCACGCTTCCCGTTGCTAAGCGTCGGTTGCCAAACGTAGCTGTCTGCCGGCAATGCTTTAGACAGGATATCGCGAAGCTGGATTTCCCCAAACGCGCCGCGTGTTTGCTTGTTGGACAGGATATCTTGCAGGCTAAGGACATCGCCAGACAGTTTGGTGATGTTGTCCTGCGCCTTGTCGATCGCAGACAGACGCTCTTGCAGCGCAGTCAAAGACGTTGCTGTTTGCTTGGAAGATCCATGCAGGCTTTCCTTCATGCGCTCCTGCAACTCCGTCATCGAGCGTTGCGTGCGCATGGCGTTATCCGCTAAGCGGTCCTGCATTTCAGACTGCACCCCGGAAAGACGTTGTTCAAGCACTTGCGCAAGCTGCGTTTGACCTGTGGTGGCTGTATCTGAAACCATTTGCAGCGATCCGCGCAGTTCAGTTTGCCCCTGCGCCACAAATTGCAGATTCTGATCCAACTGCCGCACAGAGGCGACCAATGGCTCCGCCATGCGCGCGGATCGGCCTGCGCGCACGACGGCGAGGATCAGCAAGATAAGGATAAGCAAAACCAACCCTGCTCCCGCCAGCGCCGCCTGAACGAGCGGATCGTTCAAATCGAACCGGTATGCACCAATTTCAATCATGTACGCCCGAACAGGCGCTCGATATCGGCCAGCTTCAGTTCAACATAGGTTGGACGACCATGGTTGCACTGCCCGGAATGCGGCGTTGCTTCCATCTCGCGCAACAGCGCGTTCATTTCCTCGGCCCGCATCCGGCGGCCTGATCGGATCGAGCCATGACACGCGACGCGGGACAGGATCGCTTCTAGTCGCGCCTGCACCAATTGGCTGTCGCCCTGATCGGACAGTTCATCAAGGATGTCGAGGATCATCGCGCGCGCGTTCACTTCGCCAAGCAGGGCAGGCGTTTCACGCACCGCGACAGCATTGCCGCCAAAGGCTTCGATCCCCAGCCCAAAGCGGGCGAGATCATCCGCGACCTCCAACAGACGCGCGCAATCGCCAGCAGAGAGTTCAACAATTTCCGGAATCAAAAGCGCCTGAGCCGCGACGCCATTTTCGGCCATCTGAGATTTCAGCTTCTCATAGACCAGCCGTTCATGGGCGGCGTGTTGATCCACGATGACCATACCAGTTTCAGTTTGGGCGATGATGTAGTTCTCATGCACTTGGCCGCGCGCGGCCCCAAGCGGATTGGCGAGCCCCTCTTCGCGCGCGGCCGCGCGCGCCGCGGGTGGGTCGTAGCCCCGCGCGCACACCCCGGCGGTTTCGGCAAAAGACGGGGCTTGAGCCGGAAACGCAGCGGAGCGTGCACCAGGCGAAGGCCGGTCCATCTGATACACGCGAGCACCCGCGGGCTCTGGCGTCATCGCACCAAGTGTCTGAGTTGCAACGGTGGAGGACGCACGATGCCCCGCTTCTGCCAAAGCGTGGCGCAGCGCCGATACAATCAGCCCGCGTGCCAAACCGGGATCACGAAAGCGAACTTCGGACTTCGCCGGATGCACATTCACATCCACCAGAGTCGGATCACAATCAAGGAACAATGCCGCCACCGGATGCCGATCCCGGCTCAGAAAATCGAAATATGCCGCCCGCAACGCGCCCACCAAGAGTTTGTCGCGCACCGGACGGCCATTCACGAACAGGTACTGCGCAACAGCAGCACCCCGGGAATAGGTCGGCAGCGCGGCATACCCGGTCAGGTGCAACCCTTCGCGCAGCGCGTCGATCTTCAGCGCGTTGTCCGCGAATTCCCGACCCAAGATGCTTGCCAGACGTCCATGCAATGCGTCAAACAAGTCCCCGGTTTCGGCTTCAACGCGAAACGTTTCGCGCGGCGTATCGCCCGACACATCCCGCAGCACGATCTGCACAAAAGGTTCCGCCATCGCGAGGCGTTTCACGACATCGGTGATCGCCTGTGTTTCGGCGCGGTCCGTGCGCATGAACTTGAGCCGTGCGGGCGTCGCATAAAAGAGATCGCGCAAGGTCACGACGGTTCCGCCATTCAGGGCTGCCGGTTTCACCGGCTCTGCAACGCCACCCGCAACGGTGATCTCAGCCGCGTCGAACCCAACTGCACGGCTTGCGATTGTCAGCCGCCCTACAGCGCCAAGCGACGGCAAAGCTTCCCCCCGGAAGCCGAACGTGTGGATATTTAACAGGTCTGTGCCATCAATCTTGGACGTCGCATGACGGGAAATGGCAAGCGGCAGCGCGTCCGGCGCGATCCCGCAACCATCGTCTGTAACGCGGATCAGGCGCTTGCCCCCATCCGCGTACTCTACCGTGATCCGATGTGCGCCTGCATCGATGGCATTTTCCAACAGCTCTTTGACCGCAGACGCGGGACGCTCCACGACTTCTCCGGCAGCAATCCGGTTGATCGCAGCATCGTCCAACTGTCGGATGACAGGTTGAGATTGGCTTATCTTGGGGTCAGCAACAGGCATGCCGCGAAATCTAGCATGCACTGCGCCGATTCTGAACTGTTAAATCCAGTGTCAGATCGCCACTTTACGGCTTTCTTCGAGGTAAATCTCGCGCAGACGTGTCGCCACCGGCCCCGGAGCGCCATCACCCAGCGCAGCCCCGTCAATTTCCACGACTGGCATCACAAAGGCCGAAGCAGACGTGAAAAACGCTTCATCCGCGTCCTGCGCTTCTTCGATGGTGAAGCTGCGTTCTTCGACCTGCATCTGCGCTTCCTTTGCAAAGCGCAGAACCGCCGCCCGGGTGATCCCATGCAGGATCTCGTTGGACAGGGGCCGTGTGACGATCTTGCCGTCCTTCACGATATACGCGTTGTTGGAGGTGCCTTCGGTCACTTTGCCGTCCTGCACCATCCACGCATCA
>CAZDXI010000152.1:5698-7503 GCA_964509095.1 uncultured Rhodobacterales bacterium | reverse complement strand
ATCACAAAGCGCGCGCCGCAATGATCCAGCACATAGACCATCTCTTCGGCGACCGAGTCCTGATACAGCGGCACCGGCACCGCGCCGACCATCTCGGCCGCAATCATCGACCAATACAGATACGGGCGGTTGCGCCCGATGATGGCAACGAAATCGCCCTCGTTCACGCCAAGGCTCAGCAACCCGCGGGCAAGGTTCTCCACTTGCTCTTCGGTCTCGGCCCAGGTCCAGCTTTGCCAGATGCCGAATTCCTTTTCCCGATACGCGGGTTTTGTTCCGTAAAGCTTCGCGTTGCGGTGCAAAAGCGCCGGAATGGACTGAAGCCCCTCGGCGCCGGCTGACGACGTTGCCACGTTCAATTTCCTCCCTGTGCCTGCGGTTTTGCAGGCGCTGATCGCTCTGACGGCGATTCCTTCTTCTGCAGAAGAATGTAGGACGCAGCCTGAACGTCAACTTTTTCCGTAAAATTTCCGAAATCTTACGAATTCTAACAGGCTTGCCCCGGCGGGTTTCCGCGTGCATCCAAGATGCATGGACAACCGCCGTCGCACCGATATGACCTCTGCCGGGCTGAACCTGATCGCTCAGGCCTTGTCGATCTATGACGACGATCTGCGCCTTGTCGTCAGCAACGCGCCGTTCCAGACCATGTTCGCCCTGCCCGATGTGCTTGTGACGCCCGGTGCCCGATTTGACGACACGATCCGCCATCTGGCCAGCACCGGAGAATACGGCCCCGTCGAAAATCTGGAACAGTTCGTGACCGAACGCGTCGATCAGGCCCGCGCGTTTGAACCGCACTATATGGAACGCACCCGTGCCAATGGCCGCACGATCTCTGTCGAAGGCTCCCCCTTGCCCCAAGGTGGCTGGGTGACCGTCTATACCGACATCACGGAAGTCAAAACGCAGGAAAGCCTGCTGCGTACCCGCTCCGAAGAACTGAGCGAGGAACTCCTGTCCCGGGCCGAGGAACTGACCGCCACCAACCGCAAACTCGCCGCGACCATCACCGCGTTGGAGGAAACCAAGCGTCAGCTCACCCGCTCCGAAGCGCAAACCCGGGTCACGACCGAGATGATGCCCGCGCATATCGCCCATGTGGATGCGGATGGGATCTATACCTATTCCAACCGACGCTTGTCGTCAGTGATCCCCGGACGGCCCTCTGACATCGTCGGCCTGCACCTGCGCGACGCCCTTGGCTCAACTGCGTATCCGCGCATCGCCCCGCATATCGAAGCCGCCTACGGTGGGGCCGAACCCGTGTTCGAATTCACCGATACCGGCTCTGCCCGCCGTATCCGCGTGGCCTTCACCCCTGACGGTCAGGGTGGGGTCTACATCCTGTCGATGGACGTCACCGAAGAAACCCAGACTCGCGCTGCCCTGCAACAGACGCGTCGTCGCGACCTCGCTGCGCAAATGACCTCCGGCCTCGCGCATGACTTTTCCAACCTGCTGACCATCGTTCTGGGCCTTCAGGGTAAGCTGCGTCGCCTCGATGGTCTGCCGCCCGAGGCTTTGGCCTTGATCGACGGCACGCTGGCGGCCACGAAACGCGGCGGCGCGCTTCTCGACCGGATCGGCGACATGACCGCCGCGCGCCCTTACCGCGCACAGGCCACCGACCTGCCCCGGCTTCTGTCGGACCTGCTGCCTCTGGCGCGCTCGACCCTGCCGCGTGGGGTGTCGTTGACGCTGAACGCGGACCTGCCCGACACGCCCGTCCTCCTTGACCCCGGCATGTTGCAGGACGCATTGGTCAACCTCGTGTTGAACGCGCGTGACGCCTGTGGCGCACA
>CAZDXI010000152.1:0-5598 GCA_964509095.1 uncultured Rhodobacterales bacterium | reverse complement strand
CCCTTGCGCCTTGCACCCCGGCTTGATGGCAGCCTTGTCCTGCTCGTCGAAGACGACGCCGCCCTGCGTACCAATATCCGGGAGATGTTGACCTCCCTTGGCCTGTCGGTCATCGAAGCCAGCGCGGTGGACGAAGCTCTGTCCCTGCTTCGTGACATCCCCGACATTGCGCTTGTGCTCTCTGACCTCAACCTCGCCGGTGATGCGACCGGAGTCGACCTCGCCCGTGTCATCAATGGCCCCGCCCTGATCCTGATGACATCTCTGCCGGGCGATGATCCCTTGCATCAATCCGCCCGTGCCCTCGCGCCGGTCCTCCGCAAACCCTTCACCGCGCAGGCCCTTGCCGATCTGCTGGTGCCGGAGGCCGCGCAATGAGCCCCCAGCCTCTGATCTTCATCCTCGACGACGAACCGGACATCCGCTCCCTTCTGTCCGACACCCTTCAAGACGCAGGTTACCGCACCCAGACGTTTTCACGCGCTGCAGCCTTTGAATCCGCCCTCAGCACCGCACGCCCTGATGTCTGCCTCGTGGACCTGTCCCTGCCCGACACCGATGGCCTCGCGGTCGTGCATCGCCTCGCCTTGGAACAGGGCGCCATCGTGATCATCATCTCAGGCCGCTCCCAAGTGCAGGACCGCATCGCCGGGCTGGAACTCGGGGCGGATGACTATATCACCAAACCCTTCGATCCGGCCGAAGTTGTGGCCCGCATTCGTGCGCGTTTGCGTAGCCCCAAGGCACAGGACGACACCGGCAACACCGCCAGTTTCAACGGCTGGACCGCCGCGTTCGACAGCTACACGCTGACCTCGGATGCAGAGGACATCACCACCCTGTCCCATGCCGAAGCCGAACTCCTGCGCCTGTTCCTGTCCAGCCCCAAACGACTTATCAGCCGGGCGCAGATGCTGGATGCTCTGGGCGGTACGGCGGGCGAAAGCTTTGACCGCGCGATGGATGTGCGCATTTCCCGTCTGCGTACAAAACTGGGCGAAGACCCCAAGAACCCCCGTCTGATCAAAACGATATACGGCGCTGGATATATCTTCCTCGGCGACGTCACCTGGCGCTGAGCCCTGTGGGATGGCGGGTGGGGCGCCTTGGCCGCAGGCCAATAGCGTCATCCCGTCAGCCCAACAGCCCGCGCCAAGACCTGACACCCGGCGACCAGATCCGCCTCCGCCGTGTCCTCCGCAAAATCATGACTGATCCCGCCAATCGAGGGCACAAACAGCATCGCGACAGGCATCTTGGCTGCCACATTGGTCGCGTCGTGTAACGCGCCCGATGGCATCACGCGCCACTTGCCCGGCGCGACCGCCTCCGCCCCGGCCTCCAGCGCCGAACGCAGCGTTAAATCCATCTTAACCGGTTCCAGCCCGAGCAGTGGTCCAAAGCTGACCTCCAGCCCGAACTCCGTCGCAACCTCTGCCGCCGTGGTGCGAATGATCCTTTCCATCCGCCCCAACCGCGCGGCGTCCCCATCGCGCCACTGCATCGAAAATGTCGCGCGCCCCGGCACGATGGAGGACGCATTGGGATGCAGGCTCACATGCCCAATCGTCCACACCGTTTGTGGCGTCACAACATTCCGAAACCGCTCGGCAATCTTGGCATTGAACGCGCTCAAACCCTGAAACGCGTCCCTCCGCAGATGCATAGGCGTGGTGCCTGCGTGGTTCTGCTGCCCTTTGAGTGTGATGCGCATGTCGCGAATGCCCACGATATCGCTGACCACTCCGATCTGCTCCCCACTGGTATCCAGCGTCGGCCCCTGTTCGATATGCAACTCGATGAACCCGGTGAACCGTTCAGGCGACACATCGCCCGTCACCATATCCGCCATCGCTTTGCGCGCGTCCTTCAGCGCAACGCCCGCGTGATCGCTCAGAGCGTCCGCCTCACCCATGGGTACGCTTCCCGCCCACACCGCACTGCCTGTGGTCACGCCAAAGCGCCCCTCTTCATCCTGAAAACTCACCACCGACACTGGCGGCCCGCCCTGCTCTTTCGCGCAACGGGCCACCTCCAACGCCGCCATCACTCCCAGCGCCCCGTCGAGCCATCCGCCCTCCGGCTGGCTGTCACTATGCGAGCCAAGCAGGATCGACGGCCCATCTGCCAATCCAAACAGATTGCCCATCGCGTCGACTTGCACCTCAAGCCCTGCGTTTTCAAACTCAGCACATAACCACTTGCGCGCGGCCACATCCGCCTCTGAATAAGCTGGGCGCACAACACCTGTGCCGGAGCGTCCAAATTCTCGCAACGTATGCAACGACGCCAAAAACCGCTCCGCGTTGATCTGCATAACTGACCCTCCCCGGTTGACCGCGTGCGTTCCGCGCGGCATCACTTCGGCGATACGTTGCGCAGGAAATCTCATGTCGTCCACCCCGAACGCCCCGACTTGTTGCGCGCCCGCGCGGGATGGCGATGCGGGCAAAGCACAAACAGTCTCCGCCCCCTGCGCAATCACGTTCGACACCGTCGATATCCCCGGTGACAAGGTTTCGGTCGGGACCGCCCGTCCCGGCATTCCGGACGATGGAGAAGGCCCGATCCGCACCGCGCGCCTCAACCCGTTTCGCATCGCCACTACCACAGTCACAAACGCGCAATTCGCCGCCTTTGTGGAAGCAACCGGTTATGTGACCGAGGCCGAGCGGTTCGGATGGTCCTTTGTGTTTCACACCGATGTCCCCGCTGCCGTGGGCCACACGTTGGGCATCGACGGGCTAGAATGGTGGCGCCGCGTGGACGGCGCGTGCTGGCACAGCCCCAATGGCCCAGACACAACAAACGAACCCGATCACCCGGTCACCCAAATCAGCTGGCAAGACGCCACCGATTTCGCCCATTGGGCCGGAGGGCGTCTGCCCACGGAAGCTGAATGGGAACACGCCGCACGCGGAGGCTTGGGCGATGTGCCTTACCCGTGGGGCGACTTGCCGCCCAATGACACCAACGCCTTTCCCTGCAATATCTGGCAAGGCACCTTCCCGCACGAGGACACCGCTGCCGACGGCTGGCACGGCACAGCACCTGCGCGCAGTTTCGAACCCAACGGCTATGGCCTTTACAACATGGTCGGCAATGTCTGGGAATGGACAAGCGAGCCGTTCCGCATCAAGTCGCTGAAGAAATCCGTGAAACAGCGCCTTGCGGGCATGAAGGGGTATAAGCTGTCCAAGGGCGGATCGTTCCTGTGTCACCGGTCCTATTGCTTCCGCTATCGCATCGCCGCTCGCACAGGGAATTCACCCGACAGCGCCGCGCCCCATCACGGGATGCGGATCGTCTGGGATGCCTGAAACCTTACCCATGGGTAAGGTTTTCTGTTTATTAACAATTACTTATATGATCGTGCGCTGCTTGCGCGCGCCCTTCCCCTACATCCTGTGGCCACGGCTTGAAATCCGGCCTGATGACCACCACATCTTGTGTAGGGTCAGGTAAAAACCACACCCCCTTGCAAATGTTCTTATTTTGTTCTAATTTGTTCTCCCCTGCAAAGAAGGAGGGTCCGATGACGCAAATGAGCTTTGATTTCTCCGCCCCGCGCCCGGTTGTGGTCGAGGACAGCAATGACTACCACCGCTTACCGGTCAGCGAAAAGCAACTGCGTTTCGCGCGCCAAATCGCGGCCCGTGGTGCGGCCAAGCTGCCCGATGATGTCCTGAGCGACCGCAAGCGTCTGTCCGCGTGGATTGACGCGCACAAGGACCGCGCGGCTTCACGTTTTTCAAACTACCCGTCATCGAAACAAGTCGCCTTTGCCGAACGCATTGCACGGATGAAACGCCGCGCCGTGCCGGACGAATGCTTCCGCGATCGCACATTGATGAGCCGCTGGATCGACAGTAACCTGTAAAGCTTACTTCGCGCGCCCGTAAAACCCGATGCGTTCCTCATCCGAGAACCGCACGCCGGGATTTTCGTAATATCCCAGCACCGCAATCACGCGGCGTTTGTCGCCCTCCACCGGCACCACGCGGTGCGGTGTATTCACCCCGCGAAACACGTTCAGCGTACCGGGGCTCAGCGACATGCGTTTGATGTCCGGATCCTGCCCGGTCAGCAACTTGGCGACCCCGTCATAGTTGGGATCGTCCGCCGTGCGCAGATCTGTGCGGTATTCAAATTCACCCCCCTGATCGGGCTTTTGCAGCAGCAGCGTCACGGTGAACTCAGACCGGTCAAAGTGCCAGTTCAGCGCATCATCTTGGCCGTAGCTCATCACGTTCAGCCGAGACATGGCGTCGTCCATCAGGAACAGCTCATCCTTGTCCATCACCTCCGACAAGAACCGACGCAGGGGTTCGAACTCATAAACCTTCGTCACATCCGTGTCTTCGACCTGATCCCCCGTGAGCGTATAGTTCGAGGTTTCGAACCGGATCAACGCGGGGTGATCGGGATCAAGTCCGGGGATGTTTTTCAGGAAATAGATGTTGTGCTCGCGCGCATGGTGGAACGACTTCGTGGCCATATCCTGCGCCGTTTGCTCGACGACCTTTGCCGCCACATCCGCGTGCATAAAGTCATGCAGAGAGAACATGCCTTCGGCTGCAAGCTCCGCCTTACACGCCGCAACCAACGCGTCATAGGCGGGCGTTCCGGGCTGATCGACAGGATAGCGATCCAGATCAAGAATATCGCGCATGGGCTGTCTCCTCTATCGACATGGGTTGGCAGCGTTTGTAGCGTCGCGGTGCGCACAGCGCATGAAAAAAGCCAGCGCGGCATAATGTCAATGGGAGGGACGCGTGATGACACGAACAGGACGTTGCGCCTGCGGGGCCGTGCGGTTTGAAACGGACGCGGATGCGCTCTGGGCCGGGCATTGCCACTGCGAAAGCTGCCGCCGGGCGTGCTCTGCTCCCATGACAAGCTTTTTCGGGGTGCGTCGGGACTCCGTGCGCTGGTCCGGGCCTTTGTCAGAATGGGCCTCTAGCGCGCAGGTGCGGCGGGGCTTTTGCGGGCAATGTGGATCACAGATGCACTATCAGAACAGCAAATGGCCTGATGAAACACACCTTTATGCTGCCGCTTTGGACGACCCGACACAGTTCGACCCCAAGGCGCATTACCATTTTGCCGAACACATGCCGTGGCTGGATGTTCACGACGACCTGCCGAGGCACACCGCGTCAGCGGATGATGAGGACACCGCCTGACCAAAGGCGCAACAGGAGACCAAGAGAGATGAGCCTATTTGACGAAGACCTGTTCCTGAAAGGTTTGGAACAACGCAAGGCGACGCTGGGCGCGGAATATGTGGAAAAGAACCTCGCCGCCGCAGATGAGTTCACGCGCCCGTTTCAGGAGGCCATGACAGCCTGGTGCTGGGGGTTTGGCTGGGGCGATGACGTGATCGAGCCGAAGACCCGATCGATGATGAACCTGTCTATGATCGGCGCACTTGGGAAAATGCACGAGTGGGAAATCCACTGCCGGGGCGCACGCACCAATGGCGTCAGCTGGGAAGAAATTCGCGCGATCATCCATGTGGTCGGGATCTATTGCGGTGTGCCGCAATCGCTGGAATGCTTCCGGGTTGCGCGCAAGGTGATGGAGGAAGAGGGGTAG
>CAZDXI010000151.1:0-7516 GCA_964509095.1 uncultured Rhodobacterales bacterium | reverse complement strand
GCTATCCGTTCCAGTTCTGCAATTCGCTGGGTTGTTATGCCCGCATTGGTCTGACCGAAGAGGACGTGAACGCGTTCAAACGCGGTAATGAAGCTGCGCTGACCATCGTACCTGCGCTGGCCCCGGATCAGAAAGTGTCGCTGTCTTTGTCGCTGGAAGGTTTCACCGCGAGCTTTGACAAGGTGTCGGTGATCGACCAGTAAGTCTGACGTTCCAGAACGTCAAAGCGGCGCGCGACGGGTTCGGGCGCCGTTTTTCGTTGCGCTCAGACCTTACGAAGTGCGAGGACCGCGTTCAGCCCCCCAAAGGCAAAGGCGTTGGACAGGGCCGCTGTGACGCGGGCCTCACGCGCTTCATTGGGCACGACATCCAAAGCACATTCCGGGTCGGGTTCCTCATAGCCAATCGTGGGCGCAATCACGCCATCCCGCAAAGCCATAATGCAGGCGAGCAATTCCACCGCCCCTGTCCCACCGATCAAATGACCATGCATCGACTTGGTGGACGAAATCATCAGTCGATCCGCATGCGCACCGAATACGTCTGACACGGCTGCACATTCGGTTTTGTCGTTGGCGGCTGTGCCGGTGCCATGGGCATTGATGTACCCCACATCTTCCGGGTTGAGCCGTGCATCCTTCAATGCTCCTGATATTGCTCGCGCGGCCCCTTGCCGGGACGGCATCACTATGTCGGCAGCATCGGACGACATTGCGAACCCGGCAACTTCAGCCAGAATGTCCGCTCCCCGTGCGACCGCATGGTCATAGGCTTCGAACACGTAAACAGCCGCGCCTTCGCCTTGCACCATGCCATTGCGGGTGGCTGAAAATGGACGGCACGCATCCTTGGACATGACCCGCAGACCTTCCCACGCCTTGATCCCGCCGAAACACAACATGGATTCCGACCCGCCCGTGATCATGACCGGAGCCACGCCGCCATGCACCATCTGGAATGCCTGCGCCATCGCGTGATTGGAGGACGCACAGGCGGTGGACACAGTAAAGGACGGGCCGCGCAGGTTGAACTCCATACTCACATGGCTCGTCGCGGCGTTGTTCATCAGCTTGGGTACGATGAACGGATGAACGCGGTTTTTGCCGTCCTCGTAGACAGCGCGGTAGTTATCATCCTGCGTGTTCAACCCCCCACCCGAGGTCCCGAGCACAACGCCGGATCGATCTGCGATCTCCCCCGAAAAGCTCAGCCCCGCTTGCGCAATCGCCTGCCGCGCGGCCAAAAGCGTGAATTGGGTGAAGCGATCATAAAGCGCGATCTGCTGGCGGTTGAAGTGGTCGGCCTCGTCATAGTCTTTGACTTGCCCACCGATCTGAACAGCCAGCCTGTCAATGTCGCGGATGTCGAGTGTGCCGATCCCGCAGCGGCCTTCGCGCATTGCGTCCAGAGTGCTGGGAACGTCATGTCCCAGAGGGTTGATCGTCCCGGCCCCGGTGATGACAACGCGTTGCATGAACCGCGCGCCCCTAACCCTTGGCCGCAATTAGCTTTTCAACACCGGCCACGATGGAGCGCACGGACTTGATGTCGAAATCGCTTTCACTGGGCGCGTTGGCGTTAAAGGGGACGGAGACGTCGAATTCCTCTTCAATGGAAAAGATCATCTCAACCAGCGCGAGGCTATCGATGCCGAGGTCTTCCAAGGAGCTGTCCACCGTGACATCGCCCGGCTCGAGCATGGCTTGCTCGGCGAGTATCGCGATGACCCTGTCCTGAACGCTCATGATGGCCCACTCCCCCAGTGTTACACCGCAGATTTAGTCACCTTTGCCGTCTTTGAAAACCGCAGATTTCAGAGCCGCGACGTCACGGAAGAGCCTTGGTAAGCGCCGTTGGGCTTTGTGCAGCTCAAGCTGAGTGTCCATTTTCACTGCCGGATAACCGAGCATGACCCGGCCCGCCGGGATGTTGGACAAAACCACAGTTGCGCCGCCAGTGATGGCCCGATCCCCGATAAAGACGTTGTCGCTGACCCCGGTATGCCCACCAAGCACAACGTTGTTGCCAAGGCGGGACGACCCTGCGATGCCGGATTGCGCACAGATCATACAATCCTGCCCGATCACCACGTTATGCCCAATCTGCACGAGGTTATCGATCTTGGTACCGGACCCCACGACCGTATCCCGAATGGTGCCGCAATCGATGCAGGCATTGGCACCGACTTCCACGTCATCACCAATCTGCACTGCTCCAAGGGAATGGATACGCGCCCAAGCTTGCGCGTCCGTCGAGCCTTGATCGCCAAGCGTGTCACGGACCTCTTCCACGGCACTTTTTTCTGGCGTGACAAAGGAAAACCCATCGCCGCCGATACGCACACCGGGTTGCGCGAAAAAGCGGTGGCCGATCACAACTCGCGCACCAATGCTGACCTGTTCGCGCAGGAAAGCGAAGTCTCCGATCACCGCATCTTGTCCGACGAAACACTGAGGGCCAATGACGCTGCCGCCGCCGATCTTGGCACCTGCGCTGATAACGGCCATCGGACCGACAGAGACGCCCGGCCCCAGGTCCGCACTTGGGTCCACATGGGCGGATGGGTGAATGCCATCGCCAAAGCCTTGCCCTGCATCCATCATCGCGGTCAGACCGGCCATTGCAAAGCGCGGACGTGGTGCAATGATCGCGGCCTCAAGCCCGAGGGCCTGCCAGTCGGCCCCCTCCCATAGCATTGCGGCACGCGCCTGCCCTTCGCTCAGACCGTCGGCGTATTTCGCATCCGTGGCGAGCGCCAGATCGTTTGGTCCTGCGCTGGCCGGTTCAGACACACGTTCAATCAACAGATCAACGGCGCCGAAAGCCTCTGCTCCCAACGCCGTTGCAATGTCGTTTACTGTGTAAGCCATGCGCGCCGCATCCCTTGATGGGTTTGGCGGCAGGGTTACCCCTGAACCGCGCGCAATTCCACCCCTGCGTTGTTCAGAGCGCGCCAGATCTTGGCGTCACGTCCATAAACGTCGCGGCGGAATTCTGTCCGGCCTTTGTTTGTCGTGTAGGCCGTGCGGTAGATGATGTGAACTGGCACCGGGTTCTTCAGATCAACACGCTGCTCTTTTCCAGTGGCGAGTTTTTTCTGGAAGAACCCTTCTGGATCATTGGTTTGCTTGGCCAGCAATGCGTAGGCAAAGTCAAACGGGTCCGCCAGACGCACGCAACCGTGGCTGTAGGCGCGGATTTCGCGACCGAACAGGTTCTTGGCTGGCGTGTCATGCAGATAGATGTTGTAGCGGTTCGGGAACATGAACTTGACCAGCCCCAATGCGTTGCCGCGCGACGGAGGTTGACGCATGGCGAAGGGGAACGTGCGTTCTGTGTACTGCGCAAAGTTCACCGCCCCGCGATTGACTTTACGGCCCCGGCTGTCGGTGATTTCAATATGCTTGACCGCATAGGGGTTCTTTTTCAGTGCAGGCAGGTATTCCTTGGTCACGATGGAGCGGGGAACATACCAGCTTGGATTGATGACCATGAACTCCATCACGTCCGAGAACTCCGGCGTTGGGCGATCATCTTTGTTGGCGCCCACAACAGAGCGGGTCTCAAACGTCACCTTGCCATTGTCGATAACCTTGGCTGTGAAATCCGGGATATTCACGAGGATGTGGCGGCGCCCGCGTTCACGGTTCAGCCAGCGTTCGCGTTCCATCGCAACAAGAACGGACTGCAAGCGAACGTCCACGCTTTTGTTGACTTCCTTCAGCGTCCCGGCCCCAGCTTCTCCGTCTGCGACCAGACCGTGGGCTTTTTGGAATTGCTGCACAGCGGCTTGAATGTTCGCATCATAGGTCTGCGTGTTTGTGCGCTTGAGGTACCCCATCGCGATCAAGCGGTTACGCAGTGCAACCACCGCATTGCCAGACTGGCCGGGTTTGACGGATTTACCAGGAACTTTTGGGCCCCAGCCACCACGTGCAAGCAGACGCTCCATGCGCATCTTTTCTTTCATCAGCGCGTTGTATTCAGTTGTCTTCGGCGGCAGCGCCTTGAAGAAGCCCGCTGGCGAGGACTTGGCGAAATTCACCAGATAAGAAGAGCGATCCCGATACGGGATCTGGCGCACGATGGCGCTGTCTATGCGACTGGGAATGACCACACCGGTCTGCACATCGCGAGCATATTGCAGAAACACCCGGCTGAGTTCGACCTCAAGCTGCCCCCGTTCACGCGCAGTTTTGGCCGCTTTCATCTTGGCTTTGAGCGTTTCGGGATTGTAGCGACTGAGCGGAAGGCCGTGGTCACCTGCATTGGACAGGTATCTCAAAAGTTGCGCGCGGCGCGTGCGTTCCTTGCCAGAGCGCCCCGTCCAAAGGGTTTTGTAACCGAAGGCCTTATAAAAGGCCGCGATATCCTTGTCCTTGGACGCGGCTTCGGCAATGGCCTGTTTCAAGGCCGTGACTTCTGCATGCCCTTTGACTGGCGTCATCACCAGTGAAAGTGCTGCCAGCACCAAGCCAAACACCACTGTTAAAATAGAAATTCTATGCTGCGCACGAACCATGTGTCAGAACCCCTTGATTATTGCCCCTGTCGCACTTCACATCTGCCCAGAGACGTGATGGGAGTCTATTCACAATTTGTAAAAAATTTGGTTCTAAACAGCAGTGGTGCAGCAAAACATCGTGTGATTGATGTGTTGCCGACATTGTGTTGGTTTTGCGCAAGAAATTGCCGAAATCGGCATGGATCGTCTTCACGGACGAAACAAAAGCTTGGCGCGCTTGGTCGAGTGTGCCATAAACCCCACACATCTGGGGATGAGATGAACATGCTTCGCAACGTCGGAGCAGGCAGGCAGCGTACGGGACGACGCAACATGACAATGACACCTTCGGGCTTCACCCGCCGGGGACTACTGGGCGCATTCGCGGCAACTGCCGTGACCGCCGCTCCAACTTTTTCAAATGCAGCTGGGTTTTTACGTGGCGCGGGCGACATTCGCCGCATCCGTATGTATTCTGGACGCACAGGTGAACGCATCGACATGATTTATTGGGTCGAGGGCGATTACATCAAAGACGCAGTGAAGGAAGTGAACCACTTCATGCGCGACTGGCGCACCAACGATGTCAAGAACATGGACCTGCGCACCATCGACATCATGGCCGCCGCGCATAATCTTCTGGATGCAAGCGATCCTTACATGCTGTTGTCTGGCTACCGCAGCCCGCGCACAAATGCGATGCTGCGCGCCCGATCACGCGGTGTTGCAAAGAACTCCTTGCACATGAAGGGTCAAGCAGCGGATTTGCGCTTGTCGTCCCGGTCTGTCGGCCAAATGGCCCGCGCAGCGGCCGCCTGTCAGGGTGGAGGCGTCGGCAAATACTCCGGCAGCAACTTCGTGCATATGGATTGCGGCCCGGTCCGCGTGTGGGGCGGCTAAGGCCCCACAGAGTTTCCTTACAGAAGCAGGAAATCGTCAGCCGTTAACGCGGACAAATCTGTGTTTTCAATCAATAGAACGTTGCCACCACCAAAA
This sequence comes from uncultured Rhodobacterales bacterium, assembly GCA_964509095.1. GTDB lineage: Bacteria > Pseudomonadota > Alphaproteobacteria > Rhodobacterales > Rhodobacteraceae > Aliishimia. Next base: position 2,016 of record CAZDXI010000151.1, on the reverse strand, counting down.
TCCATGCGCACATGCGCCCCGGACTGAGCCAGCTTTGGCGCAACCTCTGTCGCGAAGTTCGAAAAACCATTGAGGCGCAGCTCGATCAGATCAATCCCATCTTCGAAATCGCGGATCCGGTCAAATCCACCAGCCTCGATGTCACTGGTTGAGTATTCGAACACATCCATAAGTCCGTCATTTCGACCAGAGCCGAAGCCGCCAACCAATGTGTCATTGCCCGCGTCTCCGTACAGGATGTCTTCGCCGTTTCCACCCAGCAGATAGTCATTGTCCCGTCCGGCAGAGATAAAGTCATTGCCACCGCCGCCACGTATGTCGTCGTTCCCGGCATTTGCGTAAAGCGTGTCATCATTCAGATTGCCACGCAGAACGTCATCCCCTTCACCGGCAAGCAAATAGTCATTTCCGCGACCGCCATAGAGGAAATCGTCGCCCTCGCCGCCTTCCAGTTGGTCGAACCCACCCAGGGCGATCAAAATATCGTTCCCCTCATCGCCCCAAAGGCCATCATCCCCGTCACCGGCGCGGATCTTATCGTCACCTTCACGTCCGGACAGAACGTCATTGCCGCCTTTGCCTTTGATGACGTCGTTGCCTTCACGCCCATCCAGATTGTTGTTCTGGCTATCGCCAACGAGCCGGTCATCGCCGGAGCCACCTCGGATGCCTTCGATATTGATCAAGGTGTCCCGGCCAAATCCACCACCCACATCACGGGTCGGATAGCGCAGGTCTACATGCACCGCACCACCCCCGGAGTAATCCACCATGTCAAAGCCAGATCCCCCGTCGAGCACATCCGCGCCCGAACCTCCGTGCAATCGGTCATCACCAGCACCCGCGCGGATCGTATCATTGCCAGCGAAGCCAAACAGCCGGTCATCCCCATCTGTGCCCGGCAGAGTCTCGGCTGTACTGTTGCCTGTAATGGATCCCTCCGGGACCTCTGGCGTCGGCTCAGGACCGGTCGGTGGGTTTGGATCAATGGGACCACCGCCGGTGTCGACTTCCCGTTTAAGAGAAACCTCAAACCCATACCCAACAGGAACGAATGTTTGCGATGGAATCAGGCCGCCATCCCCGAACAGGGATTGACTGCCCATGATCGTCACAAAGGCTTCCGTATTCGGCGCGGTCACCGACCAGACGACCGTTTCATGGAACTCGATCCACGACACATCCCGCCACGGTTCAGGTCCGCCCACATCAAGCAGGGAATACACCGGGCGACTCCATGCCAACGCAAGATCCGACGCCCGATCCATCAGTGCGCGCACCTCGTTCACATATTCCGAGCCCGCCGAATAGCCATCCCGCACCACGTCAATCTCGCGGTGCAATTGGAAGGGATCGACATTGACATCATCTGTTTCCAGAAGGGAGCGCACCTGTTCCAGTAGGTCCGTTAGCCGGGAGGCGTCTCCCAACAGTGACGGATCCTCAATGCCTTCTGCCTGCTTGGTGGAGTAAACAACCTGCACTTCGCTGCGAAGGTTATCTATGTCGGCAAGCAAGGTGTAGAATTGATCCGAATTATCCCCGGCATCCAGTCCAATCGCCACCTGATAGCCCGCGGAATTTCCGCCAAAAGCCCCCTCGCCCGAAAAGAACAGCTGGCCGGTCACCCCATTCACGCCACCGTCATTGATCGCGCTGTAGTCAAAGGACGCAACAGAGTTCAACGAAAAGAACACCTCTTGCAGCCCAGTTGTGGTCACAACCCGGTACACATCGGCTGGGTCGTTTCCATTCACAAAGTCCAAAAGGGCGACTTGCCCGGACGCGGTCACGTTATTCGACCCGCCAGAGATCAGGCGCGACAGCACCCCCAATCCAATTGCGGATTCCAAAGTATCGTTTGGTTCAAAATCCACGTTCCGGCCCACAATCCATTCAATGCGGTCCAGCGTAAAATCGACGGCGAGCAAGTCAACACAAGTATATCGCGAAACAGAAGGTGGCGGACCCTAGAGGATTCGAACCTCTGGCCTCTGCCTTCGGAGGGCAGCGCTC
>CAZDXI010000150.1:0-7541 GCA_964509095.1 uncultured Rhodobacterales bacterium | reverse complement strand
CTGATGGGGCGCACGAAGTAAGAAATCACCTCGATCACAGCAAGGATCGGACGCAGCGCCAAAGGAGCAGAACTGATCCAGAAAACGCTCAGGAAGCCAAAGCCATGCTTGACGAAACCAAGGATTGTGACCGCGAAGAACACCGCAAACGCCATGATAGCGGACACCGCAATGTGTGAAGTAGTCGTGAACGACATGGGCAACAGGCCAAGAAAGTTGGCGCAGACGATGAACATGAACAGCGTCATGATGTAGGGGAAATACTTCACCCCATCCTTGCCGCAAATGTCCTCAACCATCTTGTAGATGAAGCCATAGGCGAGTTCAGCAATCGATTGACCGCGTCCCGGCACAACCGCGCGCTTGGATGTCGTTAGAACCAGCAAGCCGATGATCGCGAGAACCGCAAGAGCCAGCCAAAGGGTCACATTTGTCGGCGTATACCAATGCACGGGGCCATCCCCGAACAAAGGTTTGACGATAAACTGATCCATCGGGTGGAAAACCAGCCCGCCACCTTCGGCTTTTGCGTCATCTGCCATGATTGGCCTCTCCGTCGTCTGTCGCGAGGTCGCCCTCGCCCAATGCCTTACGCTGGAATTCTTGTGCGGTCCGCATCATCACGCGAATGCCCGCCGCCAAACCCAGCAATGTAAACAGCAGCAGGAAGATCGGGAGCGTCCCGAACAGGCTATCCAGCCCGTACCCGATGCCGAAACCGACCAGAAGGCCAGTTACAAGTTCGATCACCATGCGCCAGCCCTGTTGGGCCTGCGAGTAGTGCTCTTCCATGTGCGGTTTCTCATCCTCTTGCGTAGCCTTGAGCGCCTGCAATCGGGCGTCCAGTTCAGCCATGCGTTCCTTGTCGGACAAGGGCGTATCCCCGCGCGTGAAGTTGATGTTGTGCTACGGCGCAGCACGTGTGGAGTCAATGCGCCAGCCGCCCTAGGCGAAAGCGTTATAAGCCATTGCTTTATATTGATTAATTTCGCACTCTCAGAAGCCTGCCCAACATGCCGCACCGCACTGAACCGTCGGTATTGGCACTCAGACTATATTCAACCATTTGGTTGATTTTCACGCAGTGGCATTTTCGCCCGAGCGAAACTGCTGTGTTTCGCTCAACAACCAGTCTCGGAATAAGCGTACCGGTTTGCGGCGCAATACTCCGTCACCGAACATCAGGAAATAGCTGCCCATCCAGAAGCCGATGTCGAAGCACTTCACCAGTTTTCCTTCTGCCACATCCTGTGCCACGTTTTCGGCGGATCCCAGAAACACGCCCAGCCCGTCAACCGCCGCCTGATGGGCAAGCACGGCCCGCATGCGTTTGCGTGGTGAAACAGTGTAAATCTCTGGCAAGCCGGCTTTTTCAAACCAGATTTGCCAAGGATCATTTGGCCGATCGCGCAGCAGGCGGTAGTTCAGCAGATTTCGCGCATCCCCGCCAATCTGCTCAGCCAGTTTTGGGGTAGCATAGGGATAAACCCAAGCATCGCTAATAAGCAAAGCCTCTCTGTCAGGCGTCCCACTGCTCACAAATCGAATGGCGACCTCAGCTTCATAACGCGCAATGTCCGCCAAATGGCTGGTTGCGTCGATATCAAGCTCCACGTTTGGGTGCTGTTCATAGAAAGAGCCGATATTCCGCATCAGCCACTTCACGGCAAAGGCTGTTTCACTGTTGACCGCCACAACCCCTTCAGCAGTCGTGGCAAAGTACTCGGTCGCTTCGCCAATCGCATCAAGCGCAGGCGTGACCGTCGCTAAATAGCGCGCACCATCACTCGTCAGAGCGACGCCGCGCGACAAATCCCGAAACAGCTGTGCGCCAAGGCGATCTTCCAACCCACGCACATGTTTGGATATTGCAGAATGACTGACGCCCAGTTCTTCGGCCGCCCGCGAAAAACTCTCATGTCGTCCAGCAGCTTCAAATGCACGTAGCGCGTTCAGTGGGGGAAGATTTCGAGCCATGACCATATGTGAGTTTTCCTCACATGTGTTGTCAACAGACAGCTTTTGTCACGTGCCCTCTTTGAAGGTAAATTCGAGAGAGTATCACAAATTATGGAGGCTTTTATGGCCGATATGACCACAAACGCGCCTTGGCGCGGCTGGACCTTTATTGCCAAATTGTTTCGCAAACCTACTATCCGAGATCAAGGAACAACGGCTTTGCCCAAAGACCTGAGCGATCATCTGGCCCGCGACATCGGGCTTGATGAAACAGATCGTGAGCTGCTGCGGCATCGCTGGCCATCACAACACAACCGGCATCCAATGCTGTGACGTGCATTTGCCAGCCTGCGATGACCTGTTATTGCAGGCGTGATGACACAGGACCTCGACACCATCTTCGCAGCCCTTGCGGACCCGACACGGCGCGCGATTCTGAGCATGCTTCTGGAAGACGATATGGCCGTGACAGACGTGGCCGAACCGTTCGAGATGTCCTTGGCCGCAATCTCCAAGCACCTGATGGTGCTGACAAGGGCTGGGTTGATTTCGCAAGAACGGCGCGGGCGGGTCAAATGGTGCAAGCTGGAACCAGATACGCTCAAAGAACCGTCCGTCTGGATGCAAGGATTCGGCCAGTTTGAACCCGTCAATCTGGAAGCGTTCGAACGGTTTTTGGAAACAGAGTTGCGTGACGATGCCACTGACGGCGCCGATTGACGTTGTTCACAAATAAAAAGTGGAGGGAACTGCCCCCACAGCCCCTCCACCAAACTCAATACACCTACACACCAAGGTCCGTACCGACCTATGTACCCCCTAAAACAGGTGGACATGGGCAACCAAAACACTCGCTACCAACTCCGTACCCCATGTCCTGATTTGAATATACGGCCCAAGGGTTAATAATTCGCTGGGAAACGGGCAGAAAATTTCCCCAATCGTCAGGCGGGAACTGTGTTTTCTTTGCGCAGCAACAGCACAAGCGCCAAAACCGTCAGCATGATCCCAAACAAAGTCAGCGCGGGCGGCGCACCATGCCCAAGCGCGATTTCCCAGAGGATCACCCAAGTCGGCGTAAGATAGGTATAAGCCATGACTTTAGCACTCGGCAGGCGCAGCGTCGCCATCTGCAGCAACAAGAAACTCGCCGCACTGGCAAACACAGCCAGATAGGCCAGCGTGACCCAGACGATCTGCGGCAGGGCAGCCCAATTGGTCCCCATCAAATCGCCCCAGCCATAAATCGTCAGCAAAATCGCACCACCCAGCAACATCCCAAACGTGAAAAGGATTGCTGGTTCGCCCCGATTCAACTTCCGCACCATCGGGGTGTAGATTGCGTGGGCAACGCAGCCGATGAAATAGATCACCTCGCCGCGTCCGATTTCAAACGCGATCAGTCGCGACACATCTGCACGAAAGATAACCCACAGCGCGCCGACTGCTCCGATTGCCAAAGCCAGTGCCATGCGCGGCGTTGTGATTTGTCGCAAAAGCAGCCAGCCGAAAAGACCGCTCAGGATCGGGGTCAATGTGAACACGGCTGCGGCGCTGATGGCAGGGGCCGTTTTCAGCCCCTCAAACATCAGAACAAAGTAACCGCCAAACAAGCCCCCAAGAACAAGGTACCGCCAAGGGGCACGCGCGGCCTCAGCCCGAAACCCGGTCGTTACGCTCACCCCGATGCCTATGACCACAACCGCCAACCAGAACCGCACTGCGTTCAGCGCGGCAGGGGCGATCTCGTTCGCGGCCAAGACCCCAAGTGAAAACGACCCCGCCACCAGCGCAGAAAAAGCCAGCATCGCCAGATGTCCCTGTGCCGAGGGGCTTAATCCCCCCACGCTTTCGCCTCTTGCTTAAGGTGCTTCAGAAATGCTTGAACTTTCGTGGTGCGATGCAAATCCATATGTGTGACCAGCCATAGTTTGGCCGCCCATTCATCCTGGCTAGGGAACATCTCGACGAGGTTTGGATGCTTGTCAGCTTCTACAGTTGGCATAAAACCGATCCCTGCCCCGGCGCGCAAAGCAGTGACCATAGACCAGGAATCTGTGCTGCGGAACGTAATGCACTCTGGTGGAACCCGGGCGTGCAGCCACTGCATGAACGGCGCGCGGCTCTCCAGATTGTCGTACGCAATGAACCGGTGCTGCACGAGGTCTTCTTCGCTTTTGGGAATGCCGTTTTGATCCACATAATCTTTCGTGGCATAAAGCCCCATGCGCTGGCGGAAAAACTGCTGGACAACATTATCGGGCTGATCCGGCACACTGCCCCCGCGGATCGCCACATGCGCCTCGCCATACTCTAGGCGGAACAGGCGGTCGCTGGTCAGAAAGCGGACAATAACCTCAGGATACGCCTCACGAAAACTATTCAACACCGGTACCAGCATCGGTGTGATAGAGGCCAGCGATGTCACGACCAGTTCCCCGGACACGCCTTCACCTTGCCCTTTGATGCGGCCCATCAATTGCGCGAATTGCTCATCTGTGGCTTGAGCGACGCGCAAAAGGTCCTGCCCAGCTTCTGTCGCGGTATACCCCCGCGCGTGCCGTTGAAACAGCTTCGCGCCAAGCTGACCTTCGAGCGCGTCTATATGCCGGATAACCGTTGCATGATGCACGCCCAACGCTTCAGCAGCGCCGCTGACAGTTCCTAAACGCGCCACTTGAAAAGCTGTACGAACCTCGTCCCAGTTTTCCATCCCTCACCTGTGCATTTTTTAACAATCACTGTTACGATACGTGCGTTGAGTTCATTTTTGCAATGTCCAATTTATGCGTCATCGACAACTCAACAACAGGATTTTCTGATGACGACGCTCCATATTGATTCCTCAGCCCGTTTGCAGGGCTCAACCACGCGCGAACTCACGTCTCGCATTGTTCACAAGTTGGGTGGTCCGGTGATCCGCCGGGACCTTGCCAATGCGCTTCCGCAGATAACCGAGGCTTGGGTAGGCGCCAACTTCACTCCCGCAGAAAACCGCAGCCCTGCTCAGGTGGAAACTTTGGCCCAATCAGATGTGCTGGTTGATGAACTAAAACAAGCCGACACCATCGTGATTGGTCTGCCGATCTACAATTTCGGGGTTCCGGCGGCACTAAAAGCCTGGATTGACCTGATCGCGCGCGCAGGCCTGACGTTCCGATATTCTGAAAATGGACCCGTTGGGCTCTTGAATGGAAAACGCGCGATTCTCGTGATTTCATCCGGTGGCACACCGGTCGGATCAGACATCGACTTTGCCACGGGCTACTTGCGTCATGTTCTGGGGTTTGTCGGGATCACCGACGTGCAGGTCGTGACAGCCGATCGGATGGTCGTTGACCCGGAAACAGCCTTGTCGACGGCACACGCACAGATCGATGCCATCGCGGCCTGACTGCTTACGCAAAAAGAAAACCACCCGAGGCGGGCCCGCCTCGGGTGGTTCCTGTTACAAGTCTTACGACTTGAACCTGTCTTATTCAGCCGTGCTGGAGCTGGAGCTGGAGCTGTCTGCTGCGGCTGCGAGAGCCAGAACAGCCACACCGCCTGCGATCAAAGCAGGGCTCAGGCTACCACCAGTTGCGGCGGGAATGATGACAACATCTTCTTCCGCAGGTGCAGGCGAACCAGCGAATGCCGGTGCAGCCATGCCCAATGCGGCAACAGTTGCGAGTACGTATTTCATGTCAGTCTCCTAGGTCGGACAGTCTCAAGATATGGGACGGAGCGTTAACAAAGTCAATCTATCCGCGAACAAACAAACATTTTTTTGCCGATAATGCGTGGTTTCTGCACAACGGTTTGTTAAGCGCCGGTTCTACCTTGTTTCAAAGGATAACGTCGTCCAAATCCAACTTTTCCGGGCTGTAAACGTACAAGAAGTCGACATCGGACAAACGAAGTTCCGTGTACTCATTAGTTTTTGATACTCGACTCATGACCGCGTCGACATCCTCAAAGTCCCAAGCTGACAGGTCGATTCGGTCGATTCCACCTTCCCAGTCTTTGATCTTGTCGATCTCGTCTCCGGGCGCAAAGACGAACACATCGGCGCCAGCTCCTCCGATCATGGCATCCTGACCGGTTCCGCCAGACAGAATGTCGTCCCCGGCACCACCGCTCATCCAGTCATTGCCGGCATCGCCGGACATCACATCGTCACCGGTTTGGCCGCGAATGTCATCCGTACCATCACCACCGGACATTATGTCGTTATCAGATCCGCCGCGCAGCTTGTCATCGCCCGCACCACCTTCAAGTGTGTCGTTTCCGGTCACACCCCAAAGGTAGTCGTTCCCATCTGAGCCCCGGAGCAAATCGTCTTCGGTTCCGCCGTTAAGCGCATCTTCCCCATCGCCACCGACCAGCGTGTCCTTGCCGCGCCCGCCTTTGAGAAAGTCATCACCGCCTTGTCCAAGCAAAAGATCAGACCCGGCATACCCCAACAGTTGATCGTCGCCATCACCGCCGAAGAACTCGTTGCGTAAAGTGTCGCCTAACAGGATGTCGTCGTGACCCGTGCCAATAACGTTTTCGACGGCCGTGATTGATGATGTGAAGTCCTTTGGCGCACCGATGTCCTGAAACATCCCATCAAAGAAAGACAGTCGCACACCCACCTGAAAGACGGACAGATCAAGTGTGTCTTCGCCATCTCCTCCATCCACGACATAAGGGCCTTCGCCACCTCGAATAAATAGAACGTTGTCGTCAGCATCGCCGCCCACGCCGATCGGGACGTCGTTCGGGTCACTATTGTGCAGGATTGGCCCTGCTTGGCGACCTGCTTCAGCGTTGTTTTCATGAGGTTCTGACGAAACAGCGATCGGCGGAACATTGCCAATTGAGCCGAAATCCGCGTATCGACCCAACAGATCGTCAGAATTCTCGCGCAGGCTTGTTGTAAAATCTGCAACAATGTCGGTCTTTTCAACCGATGGTTTCTGGTCAGTAATCATCACTTTGCTCCCACCCTTCAGAATCGGGCGCATAGCCTAGCAGTCTTGACAGGATACGCACAGTGTCCTACTTCGCGCTCAATTCCGGAGGCACCTGATCTCCGGTCCCCGCCCAAGCGCAGGGATCGCCCCCCACCAGCGAGTTTCGCCCGTGGGGGCGCTTGTCGTTTGGTCTATCGTGGTCCCGATCTTATATCGGGGCAAAACAGCAACCGGCATGGAGGCCGAGACATGTTTGAAAACCTATCCGAACGTCTCTCCGGCGTCTTTGACCGGCTGACGAAGCAAGGGGCATTGTCCGAAGACGATGTGAAAACCGCCTTGCGCGAAGTCCGCGTCGCATTGCTTGAGGCCGACGTCTCTCTGCCAGTCGCGCGTGATTTCGTCAAAAAGGTGCAGGAACAGGCAACTGGCCAAGCCGTGACCAAATCCGTCACGCCCGGCCAACAAGTCGTCAAGATCGTGCACGATGCTCTGATCGATGTGTTGCGTGGTGAAGGTGAACCCGGTGCACTAAAAGTCGATAACCCTCCCGCCCCGATCCTGATGGTCGGTCTGCAAGGCGGCGGTAAGACGACCACAACCGGCAAGCTGGCCAAACGGCTCAAAGACAAGAGCAACAAG
>CAZDXI010000149.1:2169-7548 GCA_964509095.1 uncultured Rhodobacterales bacterium | reverse complement strand
TTTTTGCGTTTGCGGTCATGGTATTGTCGATACTGGGGCAGGGCGCGAGCGCCACGAGTTTTACCACGACTGTGCCGGGGCTTGGTATTCCGATCCCATCCGCTTATCCCGAAGCGGGCGGCGTTGTGATCGTGATGGTCGGCAACAACGGGCAGATTTACTACCAGTTCAGCGACCCGGCCGGAGCGTTCGTCGGCTTCCAATCCACAGGCAACCCGGCGAGGTTCCGGGGCAATCCGTTCACGGTCAACGATCCGATCCCACTGGATTGCGGGATTACGACCTGTACCGATTACTTCGGCGGAGGCATCGCAGAGGTGCATATCCGCTTTTCGGCCTATGACGGGGACACACAGCCGGGCGGGTTCGATGAGAACGACATCAGCCTGATCATGAACGGCGTGAATGTTGGAAGCTGGTCAGGTCTGACCACGGAGGCCACCAACAACGACGGAACACAGAGCTTTGGCTTTGGCACCGGCTTTGGCAACCGGACCTTTGATACAGGATGGTTTTCCTCCAGCGATCCGACGCTGACCAATTCTTTGTTAACCACGGGCGTGACGACCACGCAGATTTTCGACGATGACCCCAATGACAACTATTGGGATTTCCGACGCGGCCCAAGTCTGGGCGATGAAAAGCTCCGCACTGTGGCGCCGGGCTATCGGCTGGAAAAGAGCACGACAGCGACGGATTACACCGAAGCCGGAGACGTGATTACCTATTCCTATGTCGTGACCAATATCGGGTCGGTGAACATCAACAACCTGACGATTGCCGATGACATGGTGAACGGGCAGGGCGGCACGGTCAGCTGTGACAAGACCACTATTCTGGAAAGCACGTCCGGAGGGTCGGCGGATTTCGCGACCTGCACCGCGACCTATACGGTCACACAGGAGGACGTCGACACCGGCAGTCTGACCAATGTGGCACAGGCCAATGGAGACCCGGAATTCGGAACACTTGGGACGGTTACGGATGACGTGACGCTGCCCGGCCCGACAGCCAGCCCGGATATGACCATCACCAAGGTGGCTACTCCACAGACGTTCGCAGTCCCCGGAGAGGTCATCACCTATGACTATGTGGTCACGAACACCGGCAATGTGACGCTGACCGATCTGAGCGTGAGCGACAACCGGATTCCGGGGCTGAGTTGTTCCGCGCTGTCGTTGCTGCCGGATGAGGAGCTGACCTGTCAGGCAGCGTACACGGTTACGCAAGCGGACGTGGATGCCTTCGCGATCAACGGCACCAATTTGATGAACACGGCCACCGCTGAGGCGCAGGACCGGGGCGGAGCACCGCTGACACGCACGGTCGATGAAGAGATCACGGGGCCCGCCGCGGATCCAATGATCGTCGTGACCAAGACCGCGTTGCAGGGCAATTTCGATGCCGAAGATGACGTGCTGGAGTTCCGGATTGAACTGACCAATACCGGGAATGTCACATGGCCCAGCACACCCACCGTGACGGATACGCTGGTGACCGGGGCAGGCGGCAGCGTGATCTGTCCGGCAGGTCCGGTGGAACCGCTTGAGTCTATCGTCTGTACGGCGGAATACACTGTGACCCAACCCAACGTGGATGCCGGGGAGGTCGTGAACGAAGCCACGGCAGAGATCACGGTCGGCGGGATCACAGTAGATGATACCGATGACGTACGCGTCCCGGCGGTACAGACCACAGGGCTGACGCTCGACAAACAACTGCGCGCCAGCAGTGCGACGACGTTTGATGCCACGAACGTGGTGCTGCAATACGACTATATCCTGACGAACACTGGGAATGTGACGCTGGATGCGGCAAGCATCACCGATGACAAGGTCGCGGTGAATTGTCCGGCAACCCCGATTGCACCGGGCGCGAGCCTCACCTGTACCTCTGCCGATTATCTGACCACTCAAGATGATCTCGACGCCGGAGAGGTGACCAATATCGCCACCGCAGAGGCGGACGATCCCGACGACAACAAAGTCACCGCTGGCCCGGATGAGCTGACAGTGCTGGCCGACCAGATGCCAGAGCTGACATTGGACAAGCAGGCTCCGGTCGTGGCGGCGGTTGATTTCTTTGCCGGGCAGTCTGTGACCTACACTTACGAGGTCACGAATTCCGGCAACACGACGATCACCGATCCGATCACGATCACGGATGACAAGTTCCCCGGCCCGATTGATTGCGGAACAGGCGATCTGATTCCGGGAGGCGTGCGCACCTGTCAGGCGACCTACACCATTACGGCCGTGGATGAGGCCAATGGCCTTGTGACCAACATGGCCACGGCGAGCGATGGGAATGTGACCTCCAACGAGGACACAGAGACGGTCCCCCAAGCGGGCACGGACGCGATCACACTGGACAAGGTGTCCCTGACACCAAGCGTGGATGCGGTGACCGACACGATCACATACGAGTTCACAGTGACCAATGTGGGCGACCGGTCGATCAACACGGATGTGCCGATCACGATCAATGACCCCAAGCTGACGGGCATCACCTGTAACCAGACGGTCAGGATTTTCCCGGTCGGGCAGGGGACACCGAACAGCTTTACCTGCACGGGCACCTATCAGCCGACGCAAGCCGAACTGGATGCAGGGCAGGTGGACAACATGGCCACTGCCGAGTTCACAAGGCCGAACGGAGGCAGCCCGATCACGGTGACCTCACCCGAGGCGAATGAGACTGTCCCGGTCGACATCACTCCGTCCTTCACGCTGAACAAGATTCCTCCGGCAGATTTCGGAGTGGCGGGCGACGTCATTACCTACACGTTTGAGATCACCAACGACACGGCCCAGACGATTGCCAGCGCGAGCGTCACGGACCCGCTGATTCCGGGACTGGTGTGCAACCTGACCGATATCGGTCCCTTTGCCACTCAAAGCTGCACCGGGGATTACACGGTCACGCAAGCGGATGTGGATGCAGAGAGCATTTCCAACACCGCAACTGCGACAGGCACCGGCAGCACCGGAGAGGCGATCCCGCCTCAGACTGACACGGCGGTGGTGAACATCGACCCGGCAGATGCGGTCAAATCGCTGTCGCTGAGCAAATCGGCCAGCCCCAGCCCGTTCACCAGCGTGGGCGAAGAGATCACCTATGTTTTTGCTGTCGCCAATACGGGCACGCAAACACTCGACAATATCACTGTGAGCGACCCATCGCTTGGGTTCACCTGCACGATTGCGACGCTGGCTCCGTCCACGGTCAATGACACGACCTGCCGGGCCACGTATGAGGTGCAGCAATCCGATCTGGATGCCGGGCAGATTGACAACTCCGCCACGGCCTCTGCGCCCGGAGCACCGAGTGACACCAGCAATGTGACCGTGCCTGCTGCCAGCCAAGATGCGGATTTCACAGTTGAGAAGACTGCGAATGACACCACGGCTGTGACCGCCGGGCAGGTGATTACCTATAGCTATCTGGTCACGAATACCGGCAACGTGACCCTGAGCGACGTCGCCCTGACCGACCAGCACACCAGCGCAAGCGGCACCACGGCTTTGACGATTTCGGGAGGTGGGTCCACCGGATCTCTGGCGCCGGGTGACAGCGTGACGCTGACGGCGAGCTATACCGTGACGCAAGGCGATGTAGATGCAGGCGCGCCCCTGACCAATGTTGTGACCGCCACCGGAACACCACCTGCCGGGGTGACGCCCCCAACGGCCACAGATGATGAGACCGTCAATCCCGAAGCCGCTGACCCAGAGCTGCGCGTTGAAAAAACCGAAGACGATGGATCGGGCACTTTTGGGGCTTTGCCGAGCACGGAGACCTATAGCTTTGAGGTGTTCAACGACGGGAACGTGACGCTGTCCGGGCTGACCCTGACGGATGATCTGACCGGGTTCACTTGCACCTTGCCGGACCTGTTGCCGGGAACGTCCACGACGACTTGCGCGGATTCCTCACCTTTGCAGGACACCTACACCGTCACACAGGGTGACATTGATGCAAGGTTCCTTGTGAACAATGTCAGCGTCAGCGGGCAGGACCCGTCTGGCACGCCAGTTACGGCCGAAGATGACATTACCCTGAACGGACCGACGCAGGCGCCTGCGATCTCGATGACCAAGACGGCGACCTCAGGCGCGGGCTTCAGCATGATCGGCGATCCGATCACCTATGATTATGTGGTGACCAACACCGGGAACATGACCCTGACAGCACCGATCACGATCAGTGATGACCGCGTGACAGTGACCTGCCCACCGACACCCGCGACAGGGATCGCACCGGGCGGCACGCTGACCTGTACGGCGAGCGATACCGTCACCCAAGCTGATCTGGACGCAGGCGACGTGACCAACATCGCGGATGCGAGCATCACCCAGCCCGTGATCCCGGACACCGTAGGCGGCCCGACTGAGGTCACCACGACCTCTGGCCCACAAAGCGAAACGGTCACAGGCGCACAAGGCCCGTCGCTGGCCATCGACAAAGTCATATTGGCCGGAACGCCGAGCACCTACGCCGATCCCGGAGACACGGTCACCTTTGAATACACGGTGACCAATGACGGGAACGTCACGATTACGGATGACATTCTGGTAACCGATGACCGCATCGCCGGCGGCACACCACAGGCCTGTTCCAGCGTTGACTTGGCTCCCGGAGATAGCGTGAGTTGCCAGCTTGTCTGGACAGCGAGCCAGCCGGATATTGACGCAGGGTCTGTCACCAACACAGCAAGCCCGGTCAGTACGTTTGACGGAAACCCGGTTCCGGCGGGCAGCGACACGGCAACTGTTACGGCGGTGCAAACCCCGGCTTTGGGTATGGACAAAGAATTTGTGAGCCTGCCGTCCTTCGCAGCGGGTCAGACGGTGACCTATCGTTACACAGTCACGAATACGGGCAACACGACGATCACAACGCAGCCGGTGGTGAATGACAACCTGATCCCGTCCGGGTCCATCACGATTGACGCGCCCTTCCCGGGTGCTGGCATGGCACCGGGAGATTTCGTGACGTACACCGGAACGTATGTGCTGACGCTGGCCGATATTCAGTTGGGTAGCGTGACAAACAACGCCACGGCCTCAACGCCCGAGGCGACCTCACCCCCGGACACAGTCACCACACCGGACACGGCGAACCCCGCACTCAGCATCGACAAGCAGGCGGTGGAGACGAGCTTTACCGCCGTGGGCGATCGGATCAACTACACTTATGTTGTGACGAATACCTCGGATGGATCACCTGCCCCGGCCTTTGCCAATGCGATCACGGTGAGCGATGACAAGGTGGCGGTGGTCTGTCCGGTGCCGGAAGGTGGGCAGCTTGAGGTGGGCGAAAGCATCACCTGTACCGCGCAATACACAATGGGACCCAGTGATGTGTCCGTGGGTGTGG
>CAZDXI010000149.1:0-2159 GCA_964509095.1 uncultured Rhodobacterales bacterium | reverse complement strand
TGTACCGCACAATACACTGTCACACAGGATGATCTGGATGCGGTCGCGGCTGGCCAGCCCGGTGGATTTGTGACCAACGTGGCCGCGGCTGAGACGACGTTTGGCGGGCAGGCCGTGCAATCGCCCAGCGATACGGTCACAGTGCCTGCGGTGAATGACCCGGCCATGACTGTCGCGAAATCTGTGGCCGCCGGACCAAACCCGGCGGAAGCAGGGGACACAATCACCTTTGGCATTCTGACCACGAACTCCGGCGATACCAGCCTGAGCGGCGTGTTAGTCACGGACCCGATGGTGCCAGTGCTGACTTGTTACGCAGGCACGAGCAACGCGGACCCGGTTGTGACGGGCGGAGCAGACCTTGCACCGGGAGAGACGCTGTATTGCGAGGGCGATTACGAAGTCACACAAGCTGACATCGATGCCGAGAGCCTGACCAACACAGCCACGGCGACAGGCTCGACCCCGGCCGGTGATCCGGTCAGCGAGACCGGAAGTACCAATGTGCCGATCGACCCTGCGGACCCGGAGGTCACTGTCACCAAAGCACTGGCGGCAAGCGAGCCTGAGTCCGCTTATTCCATCGTCGGGCAAGAGGTCGAATTCACGATCACGGTCAAGAACACGGGCAACATCACGTTGACCGAGACCACTGTGACGGACGATCTGGTCGCCGGGTCCTGCGTGATCGGGGAACTGGCACCGGATGAGGAGGACGCGACCTGTACCTTTATCTACACCGTCACACAGGACGACATCGACAATGGCTCACTGACCAATACGGCGACGGCGACCTCGACCCCGGTGAACGATCCGGCCAACCCGGTCACGGACGATGGGGAGATTACCATCAATGGCCCGACGCAGGAGCGCGCGTTCAGTCTTGTGAAGGACGCGGATGTGGCGTCCGTCAGTTTCGAAGGTCAGGTGATTACCTATACCTACACCGTTGCCAACACCGGCAACGTGACCTTGTTTGACCAACCGGTGATAACGGATGACCGGATCACACCGGTGTCCTGCGACGCGATGCCAACGGGCGGGCTTGCACCGCTGGAATTCATCACCTGCACCGGAACGGATACGGTTACACAGGATGATCTGGACGCAGGAGACGTCACCAATATCGCCAGTGTTGCGAGCACCGAAGTGCCGTTTGATCCTGGCAATCCGGGTACTGCGCAGGCAACCGAAACTGTGCCCGTCGATCAAAGCCCGGCCTTCACCGTGGACAAGAGCGCGGATGACGCAACGGATGTCGTCGAAGGGCAGGTCATCACCTACAGCTATGAGGTCATGAACACGGGCAACGTGACGCTGAGCGATGTGACTTTGACGGACAGCCATACCAGCGCGGCAGGGACAGCTCCGCTGAGCCTGACAAGCGGCGGGGTGATTGCGAGCCTTGCACCGGGTGAGACGGTGACGCTGACTGCGACCTACACGGTCACACAGGAAGACGTGGATACCGGCGTTGATCTGACCAACACGGTCACTGCAACAGCCACACCACCCGCAGGAGCGACCCCACCTGAGGCGAGCGATGACGAGACCGTCACGGTCGCGGATCCTGATCCTGAACTGACTGTAGTCAAGACAGTTGCCAGCAGCACCGGCGGTGCAGCGGGCGACACAGTGACCTATGAAATTGTGGTCGAAAACACGGGCAACGTGACACTGGACAGCATTTCCCTGACCGACACACTACGCGATGGGAACGGGAACCTGATAACCCCCGCCCCAAGCCCGGCGCTTGTCAGCGGTGATGGCGCGGAGTTGAGCGTGGATGAAGCCTGGACCTATGAGTTCACCTACACGCTGACACAGGACGATGTGGATAGCGGCGGGCTGTCAAACTCGGCACAGGCCTTTGGCACAGACCCGTTTGGCACCACGGTTGACGATCTGTCCGATGTGGGCGTCGGGACCGACACGCCCACGGGCTTTGAAATCCCGTCCCTGCCATTCCTTGATCTGCAAAAGACCATTGTCAGCAGCGGCACCGAAGCGGGTGATGAGGTTGTCTTCCAGATCGCGGTGCGAAACGCGGGCAACGTAACGCTGACGTCGGTGTCGATCATTGGTGAAGAACTGGAACGGCTTGATGGAACCTCACTGACCCCGGACAGCGGTCCGGATTACACCGGATCTGACGTAGG
>CAZDXI010000148.1:0-7600 GCA_964509095.1 uncultured Rhodobacterales bacterium | reverse complement strand
GCTTGCGACCGCGTCTTCGCGTCCCGAGCAATTTATCGGCATCCACTTCTTTTCCCCGGTTGAGAAAATGTTGCTGGTCGAGATTATTCGCGGCAATGACACGGGTGACCGGGCCGTGGCCAAGGCGCTCGACTACGTGCGCGAAATCCGCAAAACGCCAATTGTGGTCAATGATGCGCGCTTCTTCTACGCAAACCGCTGCATCATTCCTTACGTGAACGAAGGTGCGCGAATGCTGACCGAAGGGGTGGCCCCTTGGATGGTCGATCAGGCCGCCCAGATGCTCGGCTTCCCCGTGGGGCCGATCCAGCTGACGGATGAAACCTCGATTGATCTGGGTGCCAAAATTGCACGCGCTACCAAAGCGGCGATGGGCAATGAATACCCGGATTCCGAGGCCGACAACCTGATCTTCTGGATGGAAGAAGAAGGCCGTCTGGGGCGCAAAGCGAACGCGGGCTTCTTCAACTACGATGAAAAAGGCAAGCGTCAGGACTATTGGAAAGGCATGCAGGAGCGGTATCCGCTGGCCGATCCACAACCCGACCTGACCGAGGTGCAACATCGCCTGATGTTTTCTCAAGCCTTGGAAGCCGTGCGTGCGCTGGAAGAAGGCGTGCTGGAAGACATCCGCGAAGGCGACGTGGGCGCGATCCTGGGCTGGGGTTTTGCGCCTTGGTCCGGTGGACCGCTGAGCTGGCTGGATATTTTGGGGTCCGAATACGCCGCCGCGCGCTGTGACGAACTCGAAGCCAAATACGGCGAACGCTTCAAATGCCCCGACCTGCTGCGGGACATGGCGTCAAAGGGTCAGTCCTTCTATGGGCGCTTCAACCCGGACGCCAAAGCGGCCTGACGCGCACACCACACGCGACAATCAAACCGCCGCGCCATCTTGGTTGCGGCGGTTTTCTTATTTATACCAGCCACTTCCCAGAAAATGTCTCGATTTTTTCCGATCCTGCCATCCTTACGTCGCAAATTAACCTGCCTCGGGCTATAGCCCCGGCAACAGACAAAACCACGCGCCCGAGCAGGAGCATCGCAATGAAAAAGACACTTTCCCTTCTGGGCCTGTTGGCCCTTGCCGGTTGTATGCAAACCGCTGAAATCACCCGTGCGCCCGCACAAGCCAATCTGCTGGCCTCCGTTCCGGCGGAACGCATCGCCGAGAATACATCAAAAATCACGATCCGCGCCTTCCGTCCCGGTGAGAAACCCAACACCCGTGGCGAAGAAATTATTGGTGCAAAATGCACGCTCGTATCCGACGAATTGCGCGCAGAGATCATCACGCCGCAAGAAGTTGTCGTGCCGAAATTCAAGCAAAACAAAGCCTTCGCCAATCGTGGTGTGCCCGGTTCCATCGTGGTGCGCTGTTCTGGCGGTGGCGCAACGGGCCAAACCATTGTCACGGCCAATGAAAAGCAAGCGGCCACAACTGTGGGCGCCGGTGCTGGGGCTGCGATCCTGACGACTTTGGTCACTGCGGCAGTCGCGTCCTCCACGCCGTGGACCTATTCGTCCTTCGCCAATGTGCTGATGACGGAATAGTCACATGAAACATGGATTAGTGTGGGCCGTGGCAAGTGCCGCGCTTTTGATTGCGTGTACGCCGGGGCTTGAGATCACCCGTGCGCCCGTCACCGCCGCAGCGCGTGTTGCTGTTCCGGCGGAGCGTGTCGCGGGGCAAACCGGGCTGGTCGTGCGCGCCTATCAAAAGGACGCGTCCGGCAAATCGGTTGAGGTTCAAAACGCTGTCTGTGACCTGCGCTCGCCCGAGTTTCAGGCGCGTGTGTCCACGCCTCAGCAGGTTCGGTACCCCCAGTTCATTCAGGCCGCGCGCTTTGCTGGGCGCGGTCAGCCCGGCACATTGACGGTGTCCTGTCGTGCCGGAAACGCTCAGGGGCAAACCACATCAGATGCCGTGCCGTTGAACGTGACTCCGACCTATTCGGCGCCTGTCACGACAACGACCTCGACGGGTCAAACACTCACAACTTCCACGTCGACGCTTTATTCCAAGCAACTCGCCTCAAGCTACCCTTGGCATTACGGCGCGATCATCCGGGTGGATATGGAGTGACTCGCGCTGCATTAAGGCGCTGAAATGTTTGACTATCTTTCGCCAATGGGCGACACCGGGCGGTACAAAACCATATAAGACCACGCTGATGATCTCTGATCTGACCTATCTTGGGCGCAATCTCAGCCGCCCGGAATCCGTCCTTGCAACTGCGTCCGGCGATGTCTTCTGCTCACATGGGGATCAAGGGGTTGCGCGCCTCTGCCCGGACGGTCGCCAGTTTGCGCTGTCCGCCCCGACCAAGGCGGGTGGTCTACCCGTTCTGGCCAATGGGATCGCCCTGCGCCCGGATGGATCGTTCCTTGTGGCCAACATTGCTGATGGTGGTGGACTGATGGAACTGGACGCGGACGGGATGCGGCTTTGGCAACGCTGCACGGATGGACCGGACGCGCCGCCTGTGAACTTCGTGCTTCTTGATGAACTTGGCAAAATCTGGGTCACCGTGTCCTCGACCCACCGTCCCCGTTCCTTGGCGTATAACCAGCAAACCGCAAACGGATATGTGGGCGTCATCGAAGATGGCCGCTTCCGCATTGTGCTGGACGGGCTGGCCTATACCAACGAAATCCGCGCGGATTACGCAGGCGGCTGGCTTTATATTGCGGAGACTATGGGGCAGAAAATCTCGCGCGTACGATTGGATGAAACCGGTCTGCATGGCGCGCCCGAACTGTTTGCGCAAATGCCGCCCGGTGCTTTTGTGGACGGGATCGAGATCGACAGCGAAGGTGCGGTCCTCGCGGCCTGTATCATCTCAAGCGAGTTGATCCGTATTACGCCCGACGGGGCGCAAACCGTGATTGCCGGGGAACGTGTCACAACCTGGACCGACGAGGTACAGTCCGCGTTTGAAGCAGGCGAGCTTGCCCGCGTGCATCTGGACACATCTCCCACCACTGCGTTGCGCAACATCGCAAGCCTTGCCTTCTTTGGTGCTGATCTTGACCGGATCGTGTTTGGCAATCTTCTGGATGACAAGCTGCCCTGCCTGCCATCCGTCGTTGCGGGGCGTGCCCCCGTACATTGGAAGACCGACGTTCCGCTTTGGGGCACTGAGTTCTAACCATCAGAACACAAAAGAAAAAGAACCCCGGCGGGGTAGAGCCGAGGTTCTTTTGTGTGCTGCATCGTGTGAAGTCTACAGCTTCGGTCCTTGCGCCCAGCCCAATGGCTCCGGTGTTGGGGGCGGAGCGAAGAGATGGTCCTCTCTCCGGCCAGACGCAAGGAAGTTTGTCAGCTCCGCCGTGGAGTTGGGGGGTAAGGCGGCGCCGACATCTCATTGGAAAGGGAGGCGCAGCGGTAACGCGCCTCCTTCCCCTGTTCTTCGTCTCGTGCGAGCATCGCGCTACCTTTCTTTCGTCATGTTGGCGTGCCCCACCAAACGTCCAAACTCAGGCAGCGTATGCTGCCGGTGAATACCCTGCGGGGCGATAGGCCGCCGTCAGGTCTTCGTATTGCATGCATTCCACAAGCATCGCGGCGTCCTGCGTGCTCAGCACGTCATAGAACTCCGCCTCAGTGCCGATCATGTTCAGCAGATCGACAGGTGCTGCCGGGCAATAAATCAGTGTGCCCGCCTCTGCATAAACCACCTGCGGTGTCTCGAAATACAGCGTCACAACTTCAAAGTCGCGCGCTTGATAGGTCGGCGCGATGTTGCGGTACCCGGACAAAGCCGCAGCCG
This sequence comes from uncultured Rhodobacterales bacterium, assembly GCA_964509095.1. Taxonomy (GTDB): domain Bacteria; phylum Pseudomonadota; class Alphaproteobacteria; order Rhodobacterales; family Rhodobacteraceae; genus Aliishimia. The sequence goes on along the minus strand of CAZDXI010000148.1, from coordinate 3,827 downwards.
GAACAATTGCGAACGGATCACCATTGGCATCGCTGGCGGCATCGCTTTCCACCATAACACCCTGCTCAGGCAGAAGTGTCAGCGGCACGCGGTTGCCCAATGCTCCAACCGGAACAACAACCGGAAGCGCGTTCGCATTGGCTTCGCTGTCATTCACGCGGAATGTCGTACGGCGCACGTTCGTGACAGTTTGCATTCCATTGTCGAAGGTCAGAACCTTGTCTCCTACGCCGATTGCCTCAACAGACCGCCACCCCAAAGCCGAGGCAACTTTTGTGCCTGCGATCAGGCCATGACCGGAAAAGGCAGCAGCAGCCTCTTGCGATGCGGACAGCGTTGCACCAGCTGTGGCGCCGCTCTCCATATGTGTGTCCCATCCAAACATTCTTCATTCCCCAAGTCCGTCAGCGCCATTTTGTTTTGTAAGTCTTAGGCACTGGTTAAGCAGTGACCTCATCTGCGTTGATTCTCGCGGCGCGTGTGTGCCCGCAAAGCGGCGGAAATGGGGCATTGTTGCGACTAAGCGCTACAATTCTGTTCAATCAGGGGGCTTTGGACAGGAAAACGAAACAGTACTGCAACTGCGTTAAATGTCGAACTGGTACTCGAATCGTTTGATGTCGTCCGCGCATGCTTCGGCAACCGCGTCTTGCGATGACTTTGAGTAGTATTCTTTGAAATCCCGCCCTCTTTGAGAGCGGTTTTCATGAGGCAGCGCCAAGTTGAAATCCAAGTGCCGTTCCAGAGGCGCAATGTCTTCAGCCAAGTGTTCCAACCGGATGTAGCATGACGCGCGCACGGTGCCGGTGCCATCCGTCATGTACGACACCGCAGGCGCGGCTTTGAGGCTTGCCTGCGTGTGCGGATGGCATACGAAGTCGTTAAAGTCACAGGACTTCGCCAGCTCGACAGCCCGATGCGTGAATGATTGTTCCCGAAGCCAGAAATAGTAGCTCACCAAACGGTCCCACGGATTGCGCACGAGCGTAAAACAAAACATGCCCGCGATCTCATCCGGGCTGATCAAGCCGTCAATGTCGCTCAGGGTGGAGTGTTTCCACAAACGCCCCGTGCTCTGCACATTGGCGAGTTTACGGCGCCGTTTGCGGGCCTTTGGCGTATCTCCCAGCATCACATCGTCTTTCATCGCGCGCGCCTCCAGCGCCAGCGCCATGGATGTGCCACCGGTCTTTGGGATGTGCACAAAGATGTAGTTTCGCCCACGGGAGATAATCATGGTGTGACTGTACAACTCTCCGAACAGGAACGGAAATTTTCAGAATTTCCGCCACGTTGTGTCAAAGAAAACCGGCGCTACCGAGACCGGAGGGCAATGACCACACCTGCCAGCACGATCATTACAATCCCGACGCCCTGCAATGGCGTCACGGGTTGTCCCAACAGCCACCAGCCAAAGAAGGGTCCGAACACCATGATGGAATATTCGAACACCGCGACATGGCTTGCCTCGCCCAGTTGGTAGGCCCGGTTCAACAAGCCGACCCCGATCACAGAACCGATGACCTGCACCAGAAGATAAGGCAGCGCATCCCCCAACGGCCAGATCCAGCCCCGCGTCAGGAACGCCATCCCGCCTTCTCCGACCTCCGGCTGGAGTATCGTTATTGCGGCCAGCACAACGGTTCCCAACACGCCCTGAGCGAGGAATATCCCGATCAGCAATGTCAGGGTGCTTTCGCCCTCACACAAGGCGCGCGTCGCCACAACGCCCGAGGCATACAACACAGCCCCAAGGACCGGCATCGCCAGCACCCAGCCAAGGCTGCCACCCGAGGGGCCCAGAACCACCAGTATCCCCGCAAACCCCAAGGCCACCGCAAAGATGCGCCAAGGGCCAATCCGTTCCCGAAGGATGAACGCAGTAATCAGCAGCACGAAAATCGGAGACGTAAACAACCCCGCCAACGCCATCGCAATGGGCATAAAAGCCAACGCACCAAAGTAACAAAACATCCCCGTCGCGATGAACGTACTGCGCAATGCGACGGCCTTGAATCGACGCGGACGCAACGTGCCCAACCCCAACGCGGACAAAACCGCAATGATCGGGGCCGCCAAAAGCAAGCGGCAAATCAGGAACTGCCACATCGAAATCGTCTCGGCGATCACCGCGACATAGATGTCGACCAACCCGATGACGGCCATTGCCCCCACCATAGAGACGGCCGCTGCCATGGGCCGGGTTGCGTTCACATCATTCATAAGTGGACATTTGCCGATCTCTGGCCCACATCTCTTATCCAGTTAAGACAAAAGAGGGGAGGTTTCCGTCATGGGATGGATGGCTGATGAAACAGGTCTGGACAAGTGCCCGGCGAATTTTGTGCCGTTATCGCCCTTGTCGCACTTGCAGCGCGCACGCAGTGTTTTCGCCAACCGCACGGCTGTGATCTATGGCGATCACCGGGTGAGCTACGGCGAATACTACAACCGCTGCTCCCGTCTGGCATCTGCTTTGGCCAAGATGGGTGTCACTCCCGGAGACGTTGTCGCCACGTTGATCCCCAACCTGCCCGCACAGGCCGAAGCGCATTTTGGCGTACCCGCCTGCGGAGCGGTCCTAAACACGATCAACACACGGCTCGATCTGGACACGGTGTCCTACATCTTTGATCATGGGGCGGCGAAGGTCGTGCTGGTGGACACGCAATTCCTTGAATTGGCCGAAGCCGCAGCAGCCCGGGCCGAAGTCACCCCGACTCTGATCGAAGTCCCAGACGCAGCCGCCGGGTTCCCCGCCTCTGGCCGTCATCAGACCTATGAGGACCTCCTTGCCTCAGGGGATGCGGACTTTACATGGATCATGCCGCAGGACGAATGGGAAAGCCTCGCACTGAACTACACCTCCGGCACGACGGGGCGGCCCAAAGGCGTGGTCTATCACCATCGCGGCGCGTACCTCATGACGATGGGCACGGTGGTCAGTTGGCGCATGGTGCTGAAACCGATTTACCTCGCGATTGTGCCTCTGTTTCATTGCAACGGTTGGAACCACACATGGATGATGCCGATGCTAGGCGGCACGATTGTGTGCTGCCGCGACATCACCGCACCTGCGATCTTTGACGCCATCGCGGATGAGGGCGTGACCCATTTCGGCGGCGCGCCCATCGTGCTGAACATGCTGGTGAACGCACCCGAAGCCGAGCGCCGCAGCTTTGACCATACCGTGCAGGTCTTCACCGCCGGGGCTCCGCCCGCACCTGCGACACTGGCCAAGATCGAACCGATGGGCTTTGAGGTCACACAAGTCTATGGCCTGACCGAAACCTATGGTCACGTGACCGAATGCCTGTGGCAGGATGAGGACTGGACGGATCTTGCCGGAGAAGATCGCGCCGCTGTGAAAGCCCGTCAGGGCGTCGCCTTCCCGATGATGGATCACATCACAGTTCTGGACGAGAACATGTCGCAGGTCGCTATGGACAGCGCGACGCAAGGCGAAATCGTCATGCGTGGTAATTCGGTGATGAAAGGGTATCTGAAAAATCCTGAAGCCACGGCGGAAGCGTTCAAAGGTGGCTATTTCCACTCCGGCGACATCGCCGTGCAGCACGACGACGGCTATATCCAGATCGCGGATCGCGCCAAGGACATCATCATCTCGGGCGGGGAGAACATTTCCTCGGTCGAGGTCGAAGGCGTGCTGATGGGCCACCCCGACGTGCTTCTGGCCGCCGTGGTCGCCAAACCGGACGACAAATGGGGCGAGGTGCCTTGCGCGTTCGTAGAATTGAAGCCTGGTACAAGCCCAAGTGCCGAGGATCTCATCGCCTTCGCCCGCAAGCCCTTGGCCGGGTTCAATA
>CAZDXI010000147.1:0-7621 GCA_964509095.1 uncultured Rhodobacterales bacterium | reverse complement strand
AGCACGTAGTGCGCCGGGCCAGCGGCGGACCGTCCGGGCGGTCTGCCGCTTTGTTTCCGCCTGCGCAGAGCTTTGGCATCTCAGGCAAAATGGCTGCCATAAAACAAGTCGACGGAACATCGCAGCGGCACACCACGGTCCGCCACTGGCCCTGTCTTCTAAGAAGACCGAAGGCGGCGACGTCCCACTGACCTTCCGAAGATGCATTGTATTCAATCTCCGTATTCGGCTGGAACCCCTTGGTACTCAAACACTCAAAGGCGGCTCCGTGACACATCGTTTCCTATCAATCGGGAGCAAAAAAGGGCCGCCCGGAAGAGCGGCCCTTTCGAATTGCGGTGTCCTGAAATCAGGTCCAGGCGAGGCTCGCCGGGCGGATTTCGAAGGAGATGTGGTGTTCGCCACCGACCAGACCTTCTTTGGTGTGGTTGGACAGGGCGCGCCAGTATGGCTGGATTGTTACGCCTTCGTCCTGGATCAGCTTCTCACCTTTGGCCATCAGCGCGCGACGCTTTTCGACGTCGGCTGTTGCCAGTGCTTCCGCGAGGATGCCGTCGAACTCAGGGTTTGCCCAACCCATTTCGTTCCACGCCTCACCGGAGCGGTAAGCCAATGCCCAGATCTGCACGCCCAGAGGACGGTGGTTCCAGTTGGTCGAGCTGAACGGATACTTCGCCCAGTCGTTCCAGAATGTGGAGCCGGGCAGAACTGTCCGCTTCACCTTGATGCCTGCGTCACGGAGCTGGGCTGCCACGGCGTCGGTGGTGTCTTTGCGCCACGCGTCGTCGATGGAGATCAGCTCGTGTTCGAAGTCACCCATGCCGGCTTCGTCCATCAGGGCTTTCGCGCCTGCCGGATCAACCTTTTGTGGTGGCAGTTCGGCGTATTCCGGGTGGAACGGAGCCACGTGATGGTTTTCCGCAACCGCACCGCGACCGCCATAACCCAGTTCAAGCAGAACGTTATTGTCCACGGCCATCTGGATGGCGCGGCGCACTTTGCGGTCTGCATAGGGCTTCTTGCCATCGACTTCCGCCAACTGGTTCGGACGGATCAGGATGGTGGAGGCTGTCACGATGTCGTTCTGCACCCAGCCATCGAAGGACCCGATGATGTCGATGAAGTCGCCATCAACCGAATAGGTCATGTCGAATTCGTCGGCTTCCGCGCCTGCGACCCATGCTGCGGGATCGGTGCCGTAGTCGACCGCTTCGATGCGATCCATCCACGCGCCGTTGCCTTCGTTCCACCATGTGTGGTTCTCGTTGCGCACCAGAACGGCTTTCACACCCACTTCGAGGCTTTCGGGCAGGTATGGGCCTGTGCCGATCGGGTTGGACGTATCGTCGAGAGACGTATCCGTGTGCACGATGGCCGCCGGATAATCCGCCATACCCGCGATCAGCGAGATGTCGGACGCAGGCAGGTTCAGCTTGACCGTGTGGCTGTCTACAACTTCGATGGCGCCGTCGATGGCTTTGTTGGTGTTGGCGTCGATCAGGGTCGCGAAACGACCGGCCATGGAGTTGCCTTCGACGTCCTTGTCACACCAGCCAGTGATGTTGCGTGCCACGTCTTCGGCGGTGAAGTCGTCACCGTTGTTCCACTTAACGCCCTTACGAACGTTCAGAGTGTATACAGTCGCGTCGTCGTTGACTTCCCAGCTTTCCAGCAGCGAAGGCTGGAATGTCCCGTCGTTTTCATAGGTCACCAGATACTCGATCCAGCCACGGGAGAAATTCGCGATTTGCGACCAGTCATATGTGCGCGGATCTTTCAGGCCACGGACTTCAGTCTGGATGCGAACGGTGCCGCCCATCTTGTGCCCGGCAGCTTGCGCGGCAGGTGCTGTCAGACCCAGCATGCCATAAGCCGTCGCAGCGGTTGCACCAAAGGTGCTGGCCGTCGCCAGAAACTCGCGGCGCGAAATCTTGTCAGTGCCGGTTTTCTTGGCTGACTCGACCAAAGCCGATGGCATGGGTTTGCCAGTACGGGTTAGAAAATTCATGTTCTTCCTCTCTGTTGTCACATCGGGGGTGAGTGCCCCGGCGATCAGGTGTTGCAGGTTGTATCCTGCGGCGTTCCGCCATCCCTCTGGGGGAGACGCAGCGAGTTCAAACGATCACACGCATCGCGTCAACCCCATCGTGGGCGGTTGCGGAGACACAAATACTCGATAATTCGCGGGGCTCATTGTAATTCCACGGCGTCGCACGGTGCAAAACCGCCCTTTGATCCCATATCAAGACGTCACCTTCCCGCCATGCGTGTGAATAGGTGAACTCGGGTTGCGTAACGTAAGCCATCAATTCATCGAGCAGCGCGGCCCCCTCATCGTCAGGCAATCCGGCCACAGCAAAGGCATGTGAGGCGATGTAAAGCGCCTCACGCCCGTTTACAGGGTTACGCCAAACGGCTCGCCAGACCTGCTCGGGCCATTTGTGAAACATCGGCAGTTTTGCCAGTTCGGGAGAAATCTGAGCCCGCGAATGGGATAGATGATGCCGGAAGGACAGGTCACGGACACGATCCTGCAAGTCGACGGGCATCGCGGCCCATCCGGCCCGGGTGCAGGCGAGTTCCGTATTCCCACCGGATTTGGTGACTATCCGAGCCGTCAGAATGTTCAGCAATGCCGGGATCGGCAGGAAGGTACTGTCCGCATGCCAAAGCATATTTGCCTTTAGATTCAAGGTGTGCATGTCCATTTCACCTGTCACGCTGCCGTCCTCGCGGATGTTGGAGACAGGGGAGACTTCGAAATCCTCACGCGCCTTGAGGTCGGCAGTCGTGCGATCTTCCAAAGGGCCAAAGCGCGCGCCAAGGGCGATGTGGGCGGCGTCCGTCAGGGCCTGATCGGGGAAAACCAGCATGGAGTGTTCTTCGAACAGGGCACGCAGGTCCTGATATTGCGCGTCGTCCACCGTGTTGAGGTCAATCCCGGTGATGGAGACGCCGAACGCGTCGGTGAGCGGTGCGACTTGCATCATGAGGCTCCTTTGGCTTCGATGTCTTCCGGGGAGAGGTCTTTGATGCCGTCCCAGAATGCGGATTTGGCAGAGTTCAGGAGACCCTTTGGGTCCATCCGTTTTTTCCAAGCCAGATGCACGTAATCGGCTTTCAAACCACCGCCTTCGACGCGCCATGTGTGGGCATCATACACCGGGAAACCATTTGTTTCGAAGGTGGCGTTAATCTCTTGCAACCTCTGGGGGGTGGAAAACCAGATGATCGGCAGATCAAAGGTCACGATCTCCCCGCCAACCAGCGAAAATTCGTGGTGATTCCATACATCATCCCCCTGCTTGGCGCGGATACCAGCGATGGCGTCCGGGTCGGGTGGAGTCGGGCAACCGATTTGCTGGTAAGTGGCAGAGCGGTCGGCCTTGAGCACCTGCAGCGTCGTATGGTTGTAGGAAAAGTCGAAAACATGGGGCAGGGATTTGGCCTGCCGGCCTGCCTCGGTCAGGGTCAGATCCACGTGGCCGCCTTGGGCTGAGATTAGGGTTTCGAAGGTTGGGACATCCTCGGACGGGATCAGAGTGACCATCAGGTCACGCCCCTTGCGGATATGACTGTCGAGCCGGGGAAAGTAGTCGGCAATGCGCCCATCCACGGTACTGATGAGCTTGGCAGCGATATTTGAGTCCTGCGCCACTGCGTACCCGGCGGCATAAGCGGCCTCATAGCTGTCAAAGGTTGCGATGCACCCCACCCAATCGCGGCGCCGCACGGTGCGCAGGGTCACATCAACGATGACTCCGTTTAAGCCCCATGCGTGGTGGATGTGCAGGGCATCCTCGCCGTCGAAACTGCGCGTTTGAGGGGTTTGTTCGACGCTCATCGCGGTGAGGGAGATGATGTTGCCCGGATCGCGCAGCGCCCCGTTCGCGATAGAGCCGATACCCGCGATGCCACCGCCAACGAACCCGCCGACGGTCGCAATGTCTTGGGTAGCCGGGACCATGGCCATTTCTTGCCCTGAGGATTCCAGCGCACGGTTGATGTCGGCCATCAGCGCCCCGGCTTGCACGCGCACGAACCCGTCTCCGATCTCAAGGATCTGGTTCATGGCGGTCGTTTCAATGATCAACCCGCCGTTTATCGGCACGGCCTGCCCATAATTCCCGGTCCCACCCCCGCGCAGCACGATGGGCGCGTCATGGGCATAGGCTATTGCAAGGCAATGGGCGAGCTCGTCAGGCGTTTTCGGCACCGCGACGAGGTCCCCGAAGCACTTTTTGAGTTCCGCGTTGAGGATGGGGGAGTACCAGAAGAAATCGCGACTGCGCTTCTTGACGAGGACAGGTTCTGAGATCGTCTCGACCGGGGCGAGTTCTTCGGCGAAGGCGTCCCAATTGATGCTCGTTTTGCCGGAGATTGAAGTCATGTCGTCTCTCCTGTTGGGCAGAGGGGTATGCGACCGGCAATCAGGTCCGCCGTCGTGCGTGCGTTGGTGAAGATCAGGTCGTCGCGATGGGCACCGTCGATATATGTGGCGTCTTTGCCAATCGCCTCGGCTGCGTGGGTGGTGATCAGGGGCAGCCAGCGGTCCAGTGGCGGGTCAAGATGTGCGGCCAGCAGAGCGAGATTCAGCGCCGCCATAGGATCGTGCTGCCCGGTGGGGCAGAACGCGTCACCCACATTGTCAGACCCAACTGTGATCCTCACCCCGGCCGCGTGCAATTCGCGCAGGCGAGTAAGACCGCGGCGGTCGGGAGTGGCGTCGTCAGCACGGCCCTGAAGGTAGAGGTTCGTCGTGGGCAAGGCGCAAATCGTGACGCCCGCACGGGCGAGTTTGTCGGTGATGCGGGTCATGTCGTCGGTGCCCTTGTCCATGAGTGCCACGGCGTGGCCACACAGGATTGGACCTTGGAAGCCTGTGTCGAGCGCCATGTCGGCAACTGCCTCCACCCCGTCATATGTGCCTAGGCCCTCATCCACATGGAAGTCGAGCATCAGCCCATATTTGTCGGCGGCGGCGAACATATTGCGCAAGCCAGCTTCGCGATCTTTGGCGTCGTGATACAGGATGAACGCGCCGAGCACACCGTTTGCTGCGGCCACGTGCGTAGCGACGGTTGTGGCAAAATCCGGATCGGCCATTTGCGCGACACCTGTCAGGGCGGCACATTGTACGCCGGGCAGGGTCGCGCGGGTCAGAACCTCCCAACTGAGCGGTGGTTTGGCGTCGTCACCCCAGTCGATATGGGACCGGATGTGCTTGCATCCGGCGGCTTGGGCTTCTGCGTGACCGCGCGTGGCGCGGGAGAGGAGGTCGTCTTCGGTCCAGTTCTGCTTGTCCTCGCGCTGGCGGGTGATCGCCTCCATCAGATCACCGCCGACTGTGCCGAGGCGATGAATGCTGTGGCATTTATCAAGGTGACAGTGCGTTTCAACCAGGTGGGGCAGGACGATGTTGGCATCGGTGGTGTTGCCCGGTCCCAGCGCGACGAGGCGGTCATTCTGCCAGACGGGATGTCCGGTGAGGCAATCGCCGTCCGGGGCACCACCAAACCGCGCCGGGTCGCGGATCAGGGCCTTGGGCACTTTGATCATCGTCATGTCGCGGGTTGCCTTGCGGGACCAAAGAAATCGTCAAGAAAGCCATAGAACCAGTCGGCTTGTGCGCGATCATGTGCCCCCATCAGCGCATCCTGTTCTTCGCGGGTTTGTGCGCCGGGCTGACCGTAACTGTCCGAGTTTTTCTGCCAACGCCGGAACCCTTCGATGGTGTTTTCTGCATGGAACTGAAAGGCATAAGCCGCATCGCCATAGCGAAAGGCCTGGTGTTCAAACAGGTCAGAGCGGGCCAGATGCACTGCCCCTTTGGGCAGATCAAAGGTGTGAAAATGCGCCTGACACAGGTGCAAGGGGCGCGGCAGGATCGATGTGCCATCCTCGGTCGGGCTTACCTCATAACAGCCGAATTCGTGACTGGCATGCGCGGGCGCGCCGGTCCATGCGCCAAGCGCGCGGGCGATCATCTGCGCGCCCTGACAGATACCGAGGAGCGGCGTTTTGGTCGCCAGCGCCGCGTCGATCATGCTGTATTCGTCTTTGAGGAATGGGTGTTCGGCGATGGCGTCTGCGTTGTACATGCCACCATAAACGACGACTCCGGCGAGATCGGGCGTGATCTCTCCCAGCGGATCATCGAGATAGGGGCGGCGCGTGTCGGCGGTGATCCCGTTCAATCGGCACCACGAGGTCACGCGGTCATCTTCGGGGCCGTTGCTGTGACGGATGCAAAGCAGGCGCATGTTTTCTGTCCTCCGGTGACGGAAGTTAACGAAAGCTGCGGCCCTGAGAATTGATCTGTGCCAGAGATATACGCATGATGCTGGCAGGAATTTTAAGCAAGGGCAAGAGCCATGAAGTCGCTGAACCCACCGAGCATCGCGCCGCCCTTTGCGCGCTATTCCCACGGGATTGAGCTGCCCAAGGGCGCGCGGATTGTGCGGACCTCAGGTCAGTTGGGGTTGGGCGCAGATGGAGCGGTGCCAGCGGGTTCGGAGGCTCAGGCGCTAGTATGCTTTGCCAATATCGAGGCCATTCTGGTCGAGGCCGGGATGGAGCGGCGTCACGTGTGCCACGTGTCGGCTTTTGTTACGGATCGTGCGCACATGGCCGGGTATATGGCCGCGCGCGACGCTTGGCTGGCGAATGTGGAGGTCTTGCCCAGTTCGACGCTGATGATTGTGTCGGGGTTCACGCGCGAAGAGTTTGTCGTGGAAGTGGAAGTCTGGGCGGCTGCGTAACGCGGTGTGATCCACCAGAACGTCCTGCCGGGCGCACGCGATCTATTTTTGCTGATGAGGGGGCCTGGCCCCCTCAAACTCCCCCGGTGTCCGTGGTGTCGTTCGGCGCGCTGTAATGGCCCCGGGATAGGTTGCGGGCAGACCAGATGAGAGTGCCAACGAAGAATGCCGCACCAAAGCCGATCATTTCCCAACCGATGATGGTTTTGGGGATGCCCCGAAACGCCAGTGCCGCGATGATTGCGACAAGGCCAAGGATCGAGGAGATCAGGTAGAACTTGAGTTCACCTTTGGAGCGGTGGTGGTGCGCCATGTGGGGTCCCGCGCTGTTGCGTCACGCACCAAGAGGTGCGTTGCGCGGCGCGGAAATCAAGCTCAGAAGTCGACGGAGACCTTGGGGAGTTTCAGTTCCTTCATGAGGTCACGCAATTCCTGACGCGCAGCGATGTTGGAGATGTTGAGCTGTTTGACGCCAACATCCTTGAGGTCTAGAAGCGTGAGGCCGCGTGGGAAGAGTTCGCGAAAAATCACCCGTTCGGAAAAACCCGGAGCAATACGGAAGCCGATGCGCTTGGCCAGCATCCTGAGCGCGGCTTCCATCTTTTCCTTGTTGACCATGCGCTGCGTGCCGACGCGGTTGCGCACCACGACCCAATCAATTGGAGCCAGCCCCGCCTGCGCGCGCAACTGACGCGCCGACCAGACCATTTCAGAATAAACCGACGGGCCGGTGATTTTTTCAGCAGTCGCATCGGTGTGGGCCAACAGGTCAAAGTCGATAAAACTGTCGTTCAAGGGCGTCACAAGCGTGTCGGCCAGTGAGTGAGCGACTTGGCTGAGGCGGGTGTGCGAGCCGGGAC
>CAZDXI010000146.1:0-7794 GCA_964509095.1 uncultured Rhodobacterales bacterium | reverse complement strand
TGCTGTTTTCCGAAGCCGCGCAGAAGGGAGCACACTTTGTGGAACTGTGCTCGCAGCGCTGTATCCCCTTGGTGTTCCTGCAGAACATCACCGGTTTCATGGTCGGGCAGAAGTACGAAAACGAAGGCATCGCGCGCCACGGGGCCAAGATGGTCACAGCCGTCGCGACAACTTCCGTGCCCAAGATCACGATGCTGGTGGGCGGTTCGTTCGGTGCGGGCAACTACGGCATGGCCGGGCGGGCATACTCGCCGCGCTTCCTGTGGAGCTGGCCCAATTCCCGCATTTCTGTGATGGGTGGCGCACAGGCCGCTGGTGTCCTTGCGACGGTAAAGCGCGACGCGATTGAACGGAGTGGTGGGGAGTGGTCCACAGAGGAAGAGGCGGCCTTCAAACAGCCGACCATAGATATGTTCGAAGAACAATCCCATCCGCTTTATGCGTCCGCCCGGCTTTGGGATGATGGGATCATCGATCCTCGCAAAACCCGTGATGTGCTGTCGCTCAGTCTCTCAGCCGCGCTGAACGCCCCGATAGAGGAAACACGCTTCGGCGTGTTCCGGATGTGATGGTCGAAAAAGCCCCGATTTTTTCGACCGGTGGGCAAGGTCATATTCGCGTAGCGGATGTGACAGCTCACACGGCTACCATTCCGGGTGCGGACTTGCCAGAGATTCCGACTTTTTTGACCGACACACAAAACCTAAGGGAAAGGCGCGATGCCTGAAACGCTCCAATCCATTCAAGAACGTTATCCCGGTGCGGAAACCTTCCGTTTTGGTGACAGCGAAGAGCTGTCTCATGCCTTGATCGCACTGGTGCGCGCCGGCAAAAAACGCGCGACTTGTTCGTCCGTTCTTAACACGCAACTCGGCAATGCCATACCCGAGCTGGGCCGCCGCGACATCGCTTTAAACTGGGATGGAACACCGGCGCTGGTGATTGAAACCAAAGAACTGCGCGAAGTGCGTTTTCGCGACATGACAGAAGAGATGGCCCTGATGGAAGGTGAAGATGAAACACTTGCCGAATGGCAGGCCGGGCACCGCGCCTTCTATGAACGACACGGAGTGTTTGATTTGGACATGGTCCTGACGTGGGAACGGTTTGAGGTTATTGAGGATTTTGCTGATGTTTGATCCAAAATCGCTAGCGTCCAGACTCAAAGATGCTCTTCCGACGTTTGAAATGCCCACTTTGGGCCGAGACGTCGCGTTGCCAGTTTACCTCATCCACAACTCTGAGGACGCAGAGGATTACTTCTTCATCTTCGATTTTGAACAATTCGTCGAACAGACTCGCAACGGCGTGTTCGTGCGCCCTAAGCTGAGCGTTTGGGCCGGACGCGCCGACTTCAGTAGGGTGCAGTTTGCGCGTGAGTTTCGAAAAAGTTTCGCTCGTGAGTTCGATATCGCCCGCGCACAACTCGCTGAGCAAAGTGAAAAACCCAAAGGTTGGTTTGGGTTCTTGACTGGCACATTGTCAGATCTGCGGGGAGCGTCGCTATCAGCCTTTCTCGCCAATCTTGTGTTACTGGTTGCAATGTCGGCAGGGACGAAAATTCTGACTCAGGTTTTGCCCGCCCGCTGGTTCGCTGGAAAGTCGGATGCAGCTAAGCTCGAAGACAGTATCGAGGCCACGAAATCCAAAGTTGAGGATGCGCTCGCCAATCTCGACATCCATTTACATGATGAACTTTTTCAGCACGCATTTCGCGATGGTGGGCGTGGTAAGCGGGCCGATCTCGACCTCGATGCCTGGCCCTTGCCGGCATATGTGAAAAATCATCTTAATGACGGAAAATCAGGAGCTTGGTGGTAAATGTTTAACACGATCCTGATCGCCAACCGGGGTGAAATTGCCTGTCGTGTGATGCAAACGGCACAGGCTATGGGTGTGCGATGTGTTGCTGTGTATTCCGACGCAGATGCCGCGTCCAAGCATGTGCAGATTGCGGACGCAGCCGTAAACATTGGCGGCAATGCCCCGGCAGACAGCTACTTGCGCGGGGATGCTATCATTGAGGCGGCCAAGCAGACGGGTGCACAAGCGATCCATCCGGGCTACGGGTTCCTGTCCGAAAATCCCGACTTCGTCGAACAGGTGGAGGCGGCGGGCCTGACATTCATTGGACCCAGCGCCAACGCCATCCGCGCGATGGGTTTGAAAGACGCGGCCAAAAAACTGATGGAAGAGGCCGGTGTGCCGGTTGTTCCCGGCTATCACGGCGCCGATCAGGACCCGGGTTTCTTGGCAAAGCAGGCGGATAACATTGGCTATCCGGTTCTTATCAAAGCCGTTGCGGGTGGTGGCGGCAAGGGTATGCGACTGGTCGAAGCCTCAGAAGCCTTTGCCGACGCGCTCACCAGTGCGCAATCCGAAGCGCAAACTGCGTTCGGAAACTCCGATGTGTTAATCGAAAAATTCGTCACCCATCCCCGCCATATTGAGGTGCAGGTGTTCGGGGACGGTTCGCACGCCGTGCATCTGTTTGAACGGGATTGCTCCTTGCAACGGCGCCACCAGAAGGTGATCGAGGAAGCCCCCGCGCCGGGCATGACGGACGAGGTCCGCGCTGCGATGGGCGCTGCGGCGGTGCGTGCGGCTGAGGCGATCGGCTACGCAGGTGCGGGCACGGTGGAGTTTATCGTTGATGGCTCGGACGGGCTGAAACAGGACGGGTTCTGGTTCATGGAAATGAACACTCGGCTGCAAGTCGAACACCCTGTGACCGAAGCCGTGACCGGCGTTGATCTAGTGGAATGGCAGCTGCGGGTCGCCGCTGGCGAGGCGCTGCCGTGTCGGCAAGACGAGCTGTCCCTGACGGGTCACGCCTTCGAAGCACGTCTTTACGCCGAAGACGTACCCAAAGGCTTCCTTCCTGCAACAGGCACGCTAACCCATTTGGAATTCTCCGAAACCGCGCGCGCTGACAGCGGTGTGCGCAGCGGGGATGAGATCAGCCCGTGGTACGACCCGATGATCGCCAAGATCACGGTGCACGGTGCCACTCGCGACATCGCGCTGCGCAAACTTGCTGATGCACTGGCGAAAACGCAGGTGGCCGGGACTGTAACCAACCTTGCGTTTCTTGGCGCTTTGGCGAACCACACGGGTTTTGCAAGTGGCGAGGTTGATACAGGACTGATCGCACGCGATCTTGACGCGCTGGTGGAGGACCCACAGCCATCCCAAGTCCATATTATCGCGGCGGCGCAGGCTGTTGCAGGATTGGATCGCACGCAGTCTGAGACTGGTTTCACCCTCTGGTCGCCTTTGCGCCGCAGCATCGGCTTGTCTTGGCAGGGCGAGGCCTTGGATGTCGCAGTGGAGGTGGTCTCACCCACTGAGCAGCATTGGCTCGTCAATGACACAAGCGTCACAGTACAGCAAAACGCGGATAGGTGGTGTGTGGATGGAGCGCCTCTTGCCTCCACGGCCATTGCGGGCGGGCAAGTCACCGTGTTCAGCCACTATGGTTTGAGCTTCGACATCATTGACCCGCTGGCCCGCGATGCGAGTGCGGCAGGCAATGGCAATGTGATCGAAGCGCCAATGCCGGGGCTGATCAAGCAGGTCTTTGCCCGCACAGGGCAGGCGGTGAAAGAAGGTGACCGGCTTGTGATCCTTGAAGCGATGAAGATGGAACACACTCTGACCGCGGCTCGCGATGGAATCGTGGCAGAGGCGCTGGTGGTCACAGGCGCACAAGTTGCTGCTGGGGATGTGCTGATCCAACTCGAAGAAACCGACACATGAGCAACATAACCCTGCATCATTGCCCACAGACGCGCTCCATGCGCTCGCTCTGGCTGTTGCATGAATTGGGCATTCCGTTCGATGTGAAAGTGTATCCTTTCGACAAGACCCTGCGCAGCGCGGAGTTTCTTGCCCGATCACCAGCAGGTCGCGTCCCCGCGCTTGAGATTGACGGCGACACGATGTTCGAAACGGGGGCGATCACGGAATATCTGTGTGAACGTTTTAGTCCCGAAGAACTCGGGCGCATGCCGGGCCACCACGAACGGAAGGCATGGCTCATTTGGGTGCATTTTTCCGAGACCATCAGCCAGCACACCGCTGCATGTACCCAGCAACACGTGGCCTTGCGCGAAGACTGGATGCGCTCAGCGACAGTTATGAAGCTGGAAGCCGCGCGCATTGCGAAATGCTATGATGCATTGGAAGCCCAAGTGTCCGCTTCCGAGTTCTTGTTGTCTTCTGGATTTTCCGCTGCCGACATCTCGGTCGGCCAAGCGGTCTACATGGCGCGCTATTTCCGGAAGCTGGATGACCATCCAAAGGTTGCCACGTGGTATGGCCGGATCAGCCGCCGCCCGGCCTTTCAGGCATCTTTGCCAAATGCCTCCGAGAAACTGTTCCAGCAGGACTTTTTCCCGGTGCCGGAGGTCTCTTGATGGATCAGGTTGAAATCTTTGAAGTTGGCCCACGTGATGGGTTGCAGAACGAGGCGCGCGAAATCCCGGTCGCGGAGAAAATCGCGCTGGTGAACATGCTGTCGCGGGCCGGGTTCAAACGCATTGAATGCGCCAGCTTTGTCAGTCCCAAATGGGTGCCTCAGATGGCTGGCAGCGCGGACGTTCTCGCCGGGATCACCCGCGCGCCGGGCGTGTCCTATGCAGCGTTAACCCCTAATATGCGCGGGTTCACGGATGCGGTGGCTGCACGTGCCGATGAAATCGCGATCTTCGGGTCTGCATCCGAGGGGTTTAGCAAAGCCAACATCAACGCCTCGATCGCTGAAAGCCTTGATCGGTTCCGCCCCATTGCAGAAGCTGCAGTTGATAGGGGCATTCCGATGCGCGGCTATGTGTCTTGTGTGGTTGAGTGCCCATATGATGGCCCTACGAACCCAGCCGACGTTGCACGCGTGACCGCAGAATTGCGAGACATGGGCTGCTATGAAATCAGCCTTGGGGACACGATTGGCCGCGCGCAGCCGGAACAGATCACATCAATGCTGAAGTCAGTTCTGGGCGAATGTCCCGCCGACAAACTGGCCGGACATTTCCACGACACAGGCGGTCGGGCGTGCGACAACATTGAAGCCTCGCTCGCGCTGGGCTTACGGGTATTTGATGCAGCGGTCGGTGGCCTTGGTGGCTGTCCGTATGCGCCGGGCGCTGCCGGAAACGTCGCCACAGAAGCCGTAATCGAACGGGTGGAAGCTTTGGGCTACACCACGGGCCTCGACAGTACGATCATCGCAGAAGCCGCCGCTTTGGCAAAGGACATGCGCAATGCCTGACACGATCCGAACTGATACTGATGCGCGCGGGGTTGCCACGCTGACCCTTGATCGCGCAGACAAACACAACGCGATGAGCGCGGTCATGCTTGCGGAACTCACCGAGGCCGCCGCGCATCTAGGGGCGGACGAGGGGGTCCGCGTTGTTGTGCTGACCGGGGCAGGGCGCACGTTCTGCGCAGGTGGAGATCTCGCTTGGATGCAGGAACAGATGCGCGCGGATGCTCAAACGCGAGGACGTGAGGCGCGCAAGCTGGCCGAAATGTTGTTTGCGCTCAACACGATGCCCAAGCCGCTGATTGGGCGATTGCAGGGCAATGCGTTTGGTGGGGGCGTCGGTATGGCCTCGGTCTGTGATATCGCCATTGGGGTGGACAGCCTCAAGATGGGGCTGACGGAAACTCGGTTGGGCATCATTCCGGCGACCATCGGTCCCTATGTTCTGGCCCGCATGGGCGAGGGGCGTGCGCGGCGCGTGTTCATGAATGCCAAGCTCTTTGGTGCTGCAGAGGCTGTTGAGCTTGGCCTTCTCGCGCGCGCGGTGCCTGCCGAAGATTTGGACGCGACAATAGAGGCAGAAGTTGTGCCCTACCTGTCCTGTGCGCCGGGCGCTGTGGCCTCAGCCAAGGCTTTGGCGCGCTCTCTTGGGCCAAAACTCGACGATGACGTGATTGACCACACCATCGCCGAGTTGGTCGCTCGTTGGGAGACAGACGAAGCCGCCGAAGGGATTGGCGCGTTCTTTGACAAGCGCAAAGCGGCGTGGGTCAGGAATTTCTGACCTGATTTGAAGTGCGCGCATGCCCATTTCCACGAACTCCGTGTTTTGTTGAACTGGGCGTCCTGTGTTTCAAACTGTCTTGCGAAATGTGCCGCGTGTCGCCCGAGTGTGGCTGACCTCTTGGTTGTGTCTCAACGTCGTCGCAGCGATTTCCAAGCGCTAGCAGCTGCGCGAAATCATCAGCACAAACGTCTGAACCTCCGAAGATCGACTGGGAACGTATCCGCAATACTCCTGAAGCGGAGATTTGCTTTTTTCGGATGCTCCAGACCACCGATGGCCCGCTCGATGCGGCAGACTGGTTGGTACAACAAGGTTTAAGCGTCTTCTTGCGCAAGGATGGCGCGGGGCCAGTGTTGATCGAAAACCAGAGTTCACAACACGTAATGTTGCAAGGCGGCTGGAACATCCGGCACCGTGTAGCCGTTGGGGCGACGACATACTCCGCATTGCTCACACCGCGCGCACCGCTGGCGCGTCTTGCGGGGTTCGTGCCGTATTCCCATTCGATTGCCGTGTATTACAGCAAGGAGGCGCTCCAGCCTTTCACCGTCCGGATCGTCTGCAATACTCTGTAGGGGCTCAATCGCCCCCCGCAGACTCAGTCGCGCGTGTATATGCCGGGCGGGCTTGGATCATGTCGACAAATCCTGCCAGCGCCGGGCATGTTTCACCGTATCCAAGACGCAGAGCGATTTCCGCAGGGAAAATCAACATGATGTCGGCCGCAGATAATCTGTCCAGAACATAATGCCCGGACGGCCTTATGATATCGTTCATGTAGGCGAAATGGCTGTCGAGCTGTTCCTTGATCCGGGGATGCAGGGGCGCGCCTGCGTCTTTCAGGCGACCGACATACAAGTTCAAAAGGATCGGTGTCATCGCGGAGCCTTCCGCGAAATGCATCAGCTCAAGATGCCGGATATAGGCTTGCGTCCCACTGTCCGGAATCATCTCAGGCGCATATTTGGCGCAGAGGGCCTCAACGATGGCGCCTGACTCCGTGATCAGTGTGCCGTCCACTTCAACCATCGGCGATTTGCCCAAGGGATGGACTTGGCGCAACGCGTCGGGCGCAAGATTGGTCACCGGGTCGCGCTCATAACGTGTCACTTCATAGGGAACGTCGAGTTCTTCAAGAAGCCAGATCACCCGTAAAGATCGGGACCGGTTGAGGTGGTGCACTGTGATCATCGAACGGCTCCTGATTTCTGTGCAAATACCGTATCGTGTCCCGCGCAGAGGTAAAGCCTTTCGTGACAGCCACAAATCCGCCCCCGCGCTAACCAAACGTCAATGTTCCTGCGACCATACAACCCGCACAGAATCCCTGTGCAGCCCGTTGACGCTGCGAGTGCACAAGGGTACACCGCCAACGGTCGGGTTCGCCATTCGACCCTGCGCGCCAAAGGCTGCGTAGATGTAAGGAGCCTCCGCCCTTTGCCAAAAGGGCAGAAACAGGAGCCAAAATGGAAGAGATGCTGCGGGAATACCTCCCGATTCTCGTCTTTCTGGCCGTCGCCATTGGCCTCGGTCTTGTTCTGATCCTCGCCGCTGTTGTGGTTGCTGTGCGCAACCCGGACCCTGAAAAGGTTTCCGCTTACGAATGCGGCTTTAACGCGTTTGACGATGCGCGGATGAAATTCGATGTCAGGTTCTACCTGGTGTCGATCCTGTTCATCATTTTTGACCTCGAAATCGCGTTTTTGTTCCCGTGGGCCGTCGCCTTCAAGGACATCTCCAT
>CAZDXI010000145.1:0-7845 GCA_964509095.1 uncultured Rhodobacterales bacterium | reverse complement strand
CCCATGCCGAGGCCCACGGCGTTCCTCCCGACTTCCCTCGGGGCGCGCTGACCGGCACCGGGGTTACCGACGTTCACACGCTTACCTTTGATGCCTTCAAAGCTGTCGATGCCGGAATCTCCGCGCACGATCAGCGTAAAAGGTTCCGGGTGAACCGAGAACACAGCCCGCAGTTTCGGGAAGGCTGCATCGCCTTCAAACTTCGACGTGCCGTTGAACGCGTGATACTGCCAGTCGGATTGCGCCACGCCGAATTCCAGCTCACCACCTTTGATGGTGTTGATGTTGTAGACAGAACCGCCCGTGGATTCGACCGCACAGCGGATGCCATGCTCCTTGCGGGACTTGTTCACCAGACGGCAGATCGCACCACCTGTTGGGTAGTAAACGCCGGTCACGCCGCCGGTTCCGATGGAAATAAACTCTTGTGCGGATGCAATGCCGCCGCCCAGCGCCATCGCGCCAGCCATCAAGCTTCCAAGTACGAAATTCTTCATGTGAGTCTCCCTAAGATTTCGTGACGCCCTCAGTGAGGGCGGTGTGGGATGAGTAGAACGCAGGTCTGCTCAACTTGCAACTGTAACTGCAGTGGCGTGTTGGGCGGGTCGTTGATTGCAGTAAGTTCCACTTTTTATTCGAATTCAGATCGAAGTTTAATCATTGAATTCAATAGGATTTATCCTGTGATAAGACGCTTTGGCTATTGTGACAGCGATCTGCGAAGGGGCTGTCATCATGCTGGTCGAACTAAACGGTTTGAGCTTTCATCTACATATTTCTGACGCGACAACTGCGCCGCGTTTCGCATGCATTGTTGATGAAGGTTTCCACTACGATCAGATGAATGTGGACATCCAAGGACCAGACTGTGTGCTGGCCTTAATCGAACGCTACAGCGGGTTGCGCCCGGATCAAGCCGTCTCCGATCAAGTGCGACGACACATGACGCCATCCCGTTGGGCGGCGTGACGCCTTAACCACAACTTACAGTTTATTAACTTGTGCGTTGATTGGCACAAGTCGCCTCATGTAGTGTGTCTGCAACGTGGGCGGAGACCATAACACGCCCCTTTTGGCCGAGCAGAAGCGGCGTATATGGTTATTTCATTGGTTAAGGCGCGCTCTGTCCCGGGCAGCGTCCAAGGAGACGGGATTTGACGACCCCAACAGCCCGACGCAAGACAATTCACATCCACATTGGCCCGCACAAGACCGGATCCACCGCGATCCAGCGCGTATTGCGGACACAAAAGGATGCGGTCGAGGCCGCTTTGGGCATCACACCGATCTCTGGCAAGTGCCTGCGCGACCTGGCCAAAGCGCTCACCCAGGAAGATGAAGTCTTGTTCGCAACCGCAATGGCTGAAACGGCGCTTCTGGCCGCCGATGCACCGGGCGACGTTCTGATCTCGCGTGAGGACTTCTCAGGTGATCTGCCCGGACGCACCGGCAAACGGCGCATCTATCCCCGCCTGTGGCAGAACCTGAACCTACTGCGCAAAGGGTTCTCTGGTTGCGATGTGAAGTTCTACTTCTTCAAGCGCGACCCGCAAAAGTGGCTGCGCAGTTCTTATGTGCAATTGCTGAAACACCGCGCCAAATTTCGGTCCTTTGATGGGTATATCGGCTTTCTGAACGATCTGGATGATCTGTGGGACGGCGTTCTCGACCGATCCCGCGAAAAACTTGGCGCGGATCTGATCGAGATCGACTATGAACCCGGTCCAGGCTTTTCAGCCACACACGCCCTGTTTCATGCAATTGCGCCAGATGTAGACGTCAGACTTCCTGAAGGCGACCCGCGCCCGAACACGTCCCCGTCGCAAGATGCAATCAAAACACTAGAAGCGATCAACAGCGCGGGCGCGTCCAAACACGCCATTCAAGCGGCCAAACAGGTCGTGCTGTCGGACGGACCCGACGTGCCAACACGTCCGTCTGCGGGTCAGGACCTACCCGATTGGCCGCCACAAATGAACAAACCAGATTGGCTGGTCGAGGATCTGGAACCGCTTTGGTCGCGCACGGGCGCGCGCACCAAAGAACAGGTTCAGCCCAATCTTTTGCCGCCTCTCGATTGTGACTTGTCAGAATATCGGAACCGCGTGGTCGTTGCTGATGACGCCTTCCCCGAAGGCGGCAGGCACCACATGGAAAACCAGATACGCATTCTGGCTTATCGGTTCCGCGACAAACCGGAACTTTGCGCAGTGATGGCACTGTGTATCAGTTACTTACGCCGCAACACACATCACGTGGCACATGCTCAACAGCTGTTTCAACGTATCTGGGCGGAAGAACACGCCATTTTGCTGGGCGTTTTGCCAACCCGCTGGCTGATTTCTGTGTTTCAGACATTCATGGATCACGGGGCGAATGAAACGCAGCGCCAGATCGGCGCCGCGGCGTTTTTCCTCGCCAACACACTTAAGCTGTACGAAGCCGAACGCGCTTTGGACGGCTTGCCACCGGATCGCCCCTACCCAAGTGAAGTTCCGACAACGAAGTCGGGTTTCAGCGGTTTGGATCGGTTTCGCGTGGGCGGAACAGACCTGATGTTAAACACCAATGCCTTGCTGCTGGAACTCGCGGCGCGCGATGATGTGGCCGGTCGCGTTGCGCAAGAGTTTCTGCTGCGGATGATGCAATCCCACACGGCGTTTTCGCGCATGGACGCCAGCCGTGTGGCGCACAAGGTGGACAACCCGCAATTCGCCAACTGCTGGAGCTTCTACGTCCCCCCCAAGTCATAACAGGAAGTCGCCCGCGTCCAGATCAGCTTTGGCAATACCTTTGACCATCAGCACGTTGCCGTTGTCAAAGTCGATACGCACGCCGAAATCCGTGTCGCGAGAGATCGCCGTGACGTTTTGGAAACTGGTAAGATCAAAGGCGCTCAGGTCGATTTGATCGCGACCAATCTCGAAATCCATGACCCGGTCATAGCCATAGTTCCCCGGCGCAAACACAAACGCATCGCGCCCACCGCCGCCCCACATTTTGTCGTCGTCTGTGCCACCGTCGAGCCGGTCATTGCCGCTTTCTCCAAGCAGGTAGTCCTTTTGATGACCGCCAGCCAACGTATCATTGCCGTGACCGCCAAACAGGACATCAACCCCGCCATTGCCATAGAGCTCGTCATCCTCACGGTTGCCACGCATGCGGTCATCCCCTTGGCCGCCATGCATCTCATCGCTGTCCCGGCCACCGTACAGGAAGTCGTCTCCTGTATCTCCGATCAAGACGTCGGCAGCGGCCCCGCCGAGCAGGATATCACTACCCGCACCACCATCCAGATGGTCTGCGCCATCGTCGCCTTTCAACCTGTCTTCACCAGCGTTTCCGCTAAGCCGGTCGTTATGACCCGTTCCGACCAACACATCATCGATTTCGTTCTGTGCATCACCGTCTAGGACAACCCCGGAGCCTTGCACGACATGCAGCTCAACCAGCTGATACGGTTGGAAGGTGAAGTCGAACAGCTTCTGCGTCCCGCTGAGCTTTATGTTTGTCACATAGCTCAGCGATGCACCGGACCAGAAATCGGCCGCATCATCACCGGGAGCAACATCAAGAACGCGCGCATAGATGAAGGCATCCGGGTCCACAAAGTCCAACATACTGGCATCAAGCTGAAACGCTTCGCCAATCCCGGAGGCGAAATAGGTTACCGACTTCCCTTCGCCTTCAAACGTGTAGGTATAGCCCAGCGTTTTATTCGTTTCGATGTCGCGCAGTTTAAAACCACCGCCCTGATCCACAAGCCGCAGACCTTCGGTGCTTTCCGCCAACATCGAAAACAAATATCCAGTTGGCGACAGCGTGCTGCCGGTGCCTTCCTTACGACTTAACCCGGCCGGTCCTGCCGTTTGGGCCGACCAGATCATTGCCATATCAACGCCCCCTTCGAGCATCTCAGCATACATCCGCAGCAAGGGAGCCGAGCGCATGACACCGTTTATCACGGTGTTTGCTTCACCATCGTCGCCAACATTCCATTCCGTGACAGCCAGTTCAAAGTCGCCACCGAACGCTTCGGTCCAGACTTCGTTGATACGCTCCAGTCGATTGCCCACACCACCACCGATCAGCAACGGATTACCGCCGGCATTTGCGCCATAGAAATGCGCCAGCACTCCGTCAATTGTCATATCGTCCGCGAAGGCGTCAGCAAGGACCTGATTTTCGTTCAACGACTTACCGGCCTGCGCCAGCACAGTCAGATCATCGCGCACCCCGAGTGTATGTGCCTCGTCCTCAATCCAACCTGCGATCGTTGCCTGAAGGTTTGCAAACTCATAAATGTCCCAATCGAACTTGCCCTGATAAAACTCGTTACCGAGTTCCAGTGTGACCCGCTCCACTTCGCCGTATTCGTCGGTCATCAAGCTGCGAATGAACCCGCGAAAATCGGCTTCGGCCTCTGGTTTGATCTCGCGCGTCGTCAGATCGAAGTACCGATAGGTTGGCAAAACGATGACCGGGTCGCCGTCCAGTTCGTTCTTGTAAGACAGATACTCGCTTAGTGGCAAAACATCACGGCTGCGAATTTCTGTCGTGCCCTCATACACATCCAAAATATTGGCCTGATACGTCGCATTCGGGTTGGTTATGTCGAAATACTGTTCGGCAATCGTCCCGCCAGGAAACCGAATGAAGTTGGTCCCGACTTTTTCGATCACCTCACGAAAATCGCTACCCGAATTCGTACTGTCTGTGTGGAACAACATGTTTGTTCCATGAAGCTTGTCGCACACAACATCGCTATTGTAGCCGCCAAAAGTGACGGCTGCCTGCACCTTCTGCATGGCAGAATTCCCATTCCCAAATACCCGGGATCAGGAATGCGCCATTGCGCTTAAGGTGCAGTTAATTCGGGTGGCGAAAGCGGTAAGATATCACGCACAATTTTATTTGGTTTTTCTTTGAATGTCAGACAGTTCAGCGTCGCGTGGCGTTGAAACTGATCGCCGTTTCCAACCCTTCCTGAAGAGCAGGCGTATTGGCAAGTTCTGCACGGAAATCAGCATCCTGCAACTGGTCCGCAATCACAGTCAGATCGCGCCCCAATGTCGGTATTTCACGATAGGCAGGACCTTCCACATGGATTTGAGGAGGGCGGCGTTTGTTCACAACAAACCCCAAGCGCTTCATTGTGCGATACACCTTTTCCACTGTGAAATAGACGGCCGGGCCAGACAGCTTTGCTTCGTTCCGCAGAACTTCAATCAATGCCTCTGCTTCTTCTTGATCGGTAGTTTCAGCAATCTGCATAATCAAAGACCCGGAACTGGGCGCGCGAACCACACGCAGGACACCCTCTGGTTTCAGAACGCGCCGAATTTCCGCAAATACAGTGGGGCAAGGGTACTGATCCAACCAGCGGTGTGCATCCAGCCAGACACCCGATAGGGACTCGTCTTCGAACGGCAATTCCAAGCCAGACTTCGCGACGACTTCCGTGTGCACAGGCAATTCAAGCTCGGCCATCAGTTCCGCCACATTGGCGATCTGTTTAGGCTGCCAATCTACGAGCGTCAGCGTATTGCCCGGCTCTGCAAGAAAAGGCGCATAGGCCGCTGGTCCTGCACCCAATTGTGCAATCGGTCCGATGTTCTGAAACCCGGCCATCCGCACATCGCGACGGTAAAACTGGCGCTTGGATTTGAACGGCGCCCACATCCATCCATCGCGGCGTTTGAGCGGGAACTGAAAAGTGCTGAGATCCTCATCCAGATCCTTGAGCCGCCCGGAATAGGCAAAGGTAACGACCTCATCCATCTTGTCCTGCAACAGCTTCTGGCTTTCGACAATCGCCAAACGGCGCGCGGACCGGCTGGGCAGATCGGGGCGGTACCGCCCTTGACAGAACCCGCAATAGGGTACCTCGTCCTCGGATCCGTCCTTTGCGCGCAGATGTTGCATGAAAGGATGGTTCCACATCCCATCTTCGCCGTGGAAGTCCTTGGCACTTACAAACTGGAACTCCGGCAGACGCCCGAAATAGGTGCAGCACACATTAGTCTGACGAAAGATATCGACCTTCAGGAACTGCCACGGGTTGAAGCACAGCCCAAACATGCGCGGGTTCATGAACAGCGACCACCGCCGGCCCAGCTGCCATTTCTCGCGCTCATCATCCGTGGGCGCGCGCAGCGAATTGACGGGCAAAGTTCCTACGTCATCTTCTGAGATGTCCAGATCATCATCGAAGTCGACATCCGGGTCAGGCTTCGCAAACCAACTCATTGGACTGGCAACTCATCAAGTTTCAGATGGTCCGGCCGCCCGTACTTCTGTTGCAGATCATCGAGTGACGGCAAGGGCCGCACCAGTTCGATCCCATAATGCTCTGCGCGCTTTTCGACTTCCCGGAACACATCATTTGCCCACACCGGTTCGGTGAAGACCGAGTCATCCGGCGTTAACAGTTTGTCGGACTTGGAACAGCGTGGCGGTGGGTGCATCGCCTTAATATTCACGCGCGAAAATCCATACCGATGCAGAAACGCGGGCAGTTCCAGCAGGTCATCCAAATTACCCTTGTACAATACATACCCCGCATCCAATCGCGGCTGGTTCGTGCCTGCCGCGATCTTGGCGTCCCGCAATGCCGCGAGGTTCGCACAGAGGTCATCGAACTTCATCGGCGGCATCGTGCGTTCATACACATCCTTGCTGGTCGCGTTTAGCGAGATGTAAAGAAGGCTGAAATTGCCCACGATCATGTCGATCACACCGGGGCGCAGGAACAACGTGCCGTTGGTGATCGAGGCAAGGTCCAGATAAGGTCCCTGTTTGCGGATCGCGTTGAAGATATCGATCACGTAAGGATGCGCGAACGGCTCGCCTAATTGCGCATTCGGTCGAAACAGACGCACGAATTTCAGCCAATCAAGTCGTTCGATCTCCTCCAACGCCAGTGTATCGCCCGTCACCCGTTCGGGCGTGTAGGCACAGAAATTGCACCGCGCATTGCAGATATCGGTGAACGCCACGCTGAAAGACACGGGAAAAGACGACACTTTGCCAATCTTCAAATGCGCTTCCCATGCGGCCAGTTGATAATTCGCTCCGATCAGCGCCCGCGAAGGCCGCGCGTTCTCAGCCACGGCATCTTGCATGAAGTCGCGCAGGTCTTCGTAATTGCCTTTCAGCGCTGGGATCGGCCCGTTCTTAGGATGCACCACAGTCTTGTCGAGAGCTTTGAACCGCTGCACGAAGGGATCGTCATCCGGGGCATCGGCAACTCCAGCCGGTCCGCTTGATCGCTTCTGGCGTTGGATTTTGCGTCCATCCAGAAGCTCAACATCGTAGTCATTGGATTTCACTTTCGCGGCAGTTCGCGTCAACCCAGTGCGTCGCAATAAACTGCGCAACATAATCGTTTCTCCGAAATGACCTTGGACGAACGATACCACGGGACCGGCGATCAACCTACGCCACTTTGGGCCAAGAACAGCCGACTGAAGGAATCTGACGCGCAAAAAGGCGATGTTAACCCAAATGGGTCAAAGTACCCGCGCGGATTGCTGTGCTTTCATGCGACAACAAGGGTTCTCTTACATGTCGGTCGAAATATCGGTTTCGGGAGGGCAATCCGCGGAGGCGCTGTATCAATACATTGATTACGTCGTTTCGCTGTCCGAGCCTGCTTCGGATCCAGTGACCGTGTCTTACCGTGTCTTACCGGGCACGGCTGGGCAAACCGATCTGCGGTACACGACCACAAGCAACGTGCATACGGGCACTTTGCTGTTCTTGCCCGGTCAAACGACCAAGACCATCCGCGTTGAAGCGGCCCCAGACAGCGTGGATGAGGTGGACGAGTTTGTCGTTCTGGAA
>CAZDXI010000144.1:0-7930 GCA_964509095.1 uncultured Rhodobacterales bacterium | reverse complement strand
ATGCCACGGACGTGACCGACTTTGGCCGCCGCGTGACGATGGGCCAGCTCGAAGAGATGATGATCCAGCGCGTGGGATTCAAGTATTCGGGCGTCGGCCGCATGGTCTATCCTGGCCTGCTGCAACTGGCCTCGTTCATGTCGATGAACGGAGAGCGCCACGGTCAGGCCTTCATGGATCAGATCAGCCGCGTGATGAAGACCGAAGCGTCCGATCACGACCCGCATAACCGCTTTTATGATGAATATCTGGCGGTCATGGACATGACAGCGGAATTCTACCTGTCCACGGTCGAGCGCGTCTTTAAGAACCGCGAAATTGCCAAGAACAGCTTCACAGTGAATGGAAAACCGGTCGATATCGGCAAGATCACCACGGTGGCGGTGAAGACTGTAGAAGGCGCGAAAGACGATATTTCAGCGCCCGGACAGTGTATCGCTGCGCTGGATCTGCTGACCGGATTGCCCGATAGCAAAAAGGCCTCCCATGTGGAGCCAGATGCAGGGCATTACGGAATTTTTGCGGGCAAAAGCTGGCGCAACAACATCCGCCCGCTGGTTCTGGACTTCATTGACGCCAATTCGCCCAAGCGCGGACGCAAGGCGGCAAACAAGAACAAGGCGGCGGGCTGACGCAGGTCACTTGATCGATTGACTTGCTGCACGGGCCGACTCGGGCGCTGAATCGTCCCCGCATTTAGGCAAGTGTTGCGCAAACAGGATTTGTGCAGCAGCCTAACGGTGTGAAACCATCGATTTTGATATTCGGCTACCTTGTGGTCGTGACATTGCCGTTGGTCTTGTCCTGGATGTCCGGCGCCCCCGCGCGCCCGCTACAACAGGAATTGGCATCCGGCCTTGGGATGCTCGCCTTTTCAATGATCCTTGTCGAATTCGTCCTGTCCGGTCAGTTCGCTTGGTTGAATATCGGGCACAGTGCGTTTTCATTGCGCGAAAATCCGTTTTCCTTGTCATCCGCGCCAGCAGCCGGACCGGAGGTGTCCTTTATGATCAAGGAACTCGGGGATTTCACGCGCACGATTGGCTATATCCAGCCCGGCACACCCGCCTATATCGACGGGGCCTATGGTAGCCTGACAGTTGACGGACGCAGCGAACCGGGAGTCGCCCTGATCGCTGCCGGTATTGGGATTGCGCCGCTGATGGGCATCCTGAGGCAGATGCGGCTGAGCGATGATCCGAGGAAGGTCAAAATCGTCTATGGCAACCGAACGCTCGACCAAATTCTATGCCGCGAGGAGCTCGACGGGGAGGATGTGTGTTACGTCCTGTCAAAACCGCCTCACGATTGGACCGGCGAAACGGGGCGAATTGATCCTGAGCTTCTGGGACGACTTTTCACGCAGACGCAGATTGACGACTGGCTGTTTGTTGTCTGTGGGCCGCCCAAGATGATGGACGCGGTGGAGGACAACCTAATTGGGCGAGGCACACCTTCGTATCGTGTCCTGACGGAGTTGTTCTCTTATGATTGATCCTATGCGTCGTTTGAATTCGCGTCAGCGCCTGACCGTCGTGATCCGGGGGGTGAACATACTGATTGTGCTGGCTTTGCTGGCCTTCGCCTTGCGCTGAGACGGAACCGGTAGAAAGGGATCAGGCTTTCATCCAGGTCCGAAGCGCGGCGGTGGTTTCCGCCGGTTGTTCCAGTGGCGGCAGGTGGCCGCTGTCGGGCAGGATTTCAAGCTGCGCATGGGGGATGAGTTCTGCCATGAACGTGTGGCGTTTGACCGGGCAAAGCTGGTCATGTTCCCCGCACAGTACCAATGTCGGCACCTTGCATTTGCGCAGGGTTTCCTGCTGGTCTTTGCGCCGCTGAAGCGCACGGGACTGACGGATGAACACGTCGGCCCCCTGATACGTGGCCATGTCCATCACAAGGTCGAGCACGTCCTGACGGAAGGGACCGGGGGCGAGGTAGTTGGGCTTCATCTCATCCCGCATGACGTCGTCAAGTTTGCCGGTGCGCACCTTCACGATCTGGGGTTCACGCGCGGCGGCCACCTGAGGGGTTTCCGGCAGAGGGTTGGTGGACATCAACGCCAGACGGGACACCCGATCTGGCGCGCGACGCAGGATTTCCATCGCCACGATGCCGCCCATCGACAACCCACACAGAGCAAAGCGAAGCGGGAGTTGACCGAGCAAACCGCTGGCGATTTCCTCAACCCGTTCGCCCTGATTGATGGGCGCGGTCATGATGGCAAAGTCCGACGACAGCTCTGCGATTTGAGGGCCCCAAAGGCGCGCATCACACATCATGCCGGGCAACAAGACCATCGGTTCAGACAAGGGCGACTCCTGTTCGCGTCACGATACTGTTGCCCCGTCTTCCCAAGCTGCGCAGACCGCTGCAAGGGCGAAATGACCCCGGCAGACGCATTTGGCTGTTAGCCGCGCACCTGATCCCAGAACAGCGCGAGGTGACGGGACACGATGTCGTTGTAGCGGTCCGATTTCTTGAGCTCAGCCAGCCCCGCATTGAAGCGATAGAGATGCGTCGTTCCGCGCCAGTGCCGCTTGGAGATCAGCACATGAAGGCCCTGAACGGACAAAGGCTGCGTCAAAGGCACGACCTTTTCTGTCAGACCCAGTTCGAACATCTTTTGCACACCAAGGAATTCGTTCACCGCGACCGCGTCCACAACGCCTTCGGTCAGAAGCCGGAAGCAATCGTCGGGCGTCGGAGGTTGTTCCAGCTTGACCAGACCGTTCGAAAGCCAGTCGCGCTCGGCCTCTTCCAGGTCATGGGTGAAATAGCCAGCCGGACGACACAGGGTCTTCCCATGAAGGTCGGCATCCGAGGCAAAGGTGAACTGGTTGTCTGCCCGAACAAACAGCAGGATCACGAGGTCCACCAGCGGTTCGGAGAAGTGGAAGTTCTTGCACCGGAACTCGTCCGGCGTGCGACCACAATCTGGACGGAACCACGGGAAGCCCATGTCGACCCCATCCTTGGCGGCCATCATATCCATCTGTTTGGACCAGTCGTCCTCCCATGTGATGGCATAAGGTACCGGCGCGGGGCTGCTTTCCAAGGCCGCATTGACCAGTTCCGTCAGCATGCCTTGGCCCGGCCAATCCCGGTCCGTGAACGGCGCATAGTTAGATCCGGTGACCAGCACCATTTCCGCGTCCGCCTGCTGCAAAGGTGTCGGATCCGGTGCCGAGACAACCGTGCCTTCCGGGCAAGGGATCGACAGTTTCGTGCCAGCGGGCACCTGAAGAAGGTCCACACCTTCGAGCGACGGATTGTTGTAAAAGATCAGCGACCAGCGGGTCACATCCCCGAGGTTCTTATCCGCAATCGTAAAGAGCGTGTCGCCTTGCGCCACAACGTAATTTGGCTGGCACGCTTGCGCGCGACCAGCCAGAGCAAGAACTGACATCAGGGCTATGCTTAGATATTTCCAAAGCGTCATCGCCTGTTATCCTTTTGTTCGGAACCTTTACGGCTCACTTCTTGTGGATGTGTGTGTGAGTGGTGGTGTCAGTACTTGGCCCAAATCTGTTCCATGTGGCGGCCCACGATCTGCTGGTAGGCGCCGTTATCTTTAATCTGGCCCAGACCGTCATTGATGGTTGCCAGAAGCTGATCCGCTTGCGGGTGCGATTTGTGGATCAGAACATGCAGACCAGTGATGGAGACAGGGCGCGATTGCACGGCCTCGATCTGGTCCTGAAGACCCAGCGCATGGATGGAATCCCGCGCGGTGAACTCGTTCATCACGACGCCATCGACCTTGCCTTCGGCCAAGGCTTCAAAGCAATCGCTGACCTTACCCGGCTGCACCAGCGTGATCTTGTTGCCAGACACCCAGTTGCGACCGTCCTGATCCAGCATGTGGGTCAGGTAGCCATCGGGGCGACAGATCGTGCGCCCTTCGATATCGCTGTCCGTCGCAAAGGGGATCGGGCGATCCTTATGCACGAACAAAAGCACGAGGTATTCGAACATCGGTTCAGAGAAATGGAAGCTGACACAGCGGTCGTTGCTTGGGTTGCCTTCACAGTCCGGACGCGCCCAAGGGTAGGCCATCTCCATGATCTGCGCAGGCATCATCGCGTTCAGATGCGAGCCCCAGTCGTTGATCCAGAAGGTGTCAAACCCATCATCCCCAACAGCTGCGGCCATGGCAGACGTAACCACTTCGGCCAGAAGACCCCCATTTTCGAGGCTTCGATCCGTGAAGGGCGCGAAGTCATCACCGGTGACGAGTTTCACGCGCGGCAGTTGCGGCGTACCAAGAAGGTCCGTCGACGTGCGGGTCACGGCAGTGTCGTCGGCAACGGGCGCGGGTTCTGCTTTGGCTTCAAGCACCTGACCACCGGGCAGCCCGGTCGGAAGGCCGTTGATGCAGGTCAGGTTCAATCGTTGACCAACAAGAATGGAATTGGGGTTCTGCCCGATCTTGCCGATGTTGTTGGTGTGGATCGCAGTCCACTTTCCGGCGTCTTTGTAGAGATCATCCGCAATCGCGCTGAGTGTATCGCCGCGCTGCACGCGGTATTCCCCACCGCACGTTTGTGCGACAGCTGAACCCGCCAATAGAATTGTTGAAACTGCGGCTGCGCCTGCAAGTCGGATCATGCCCTACCCCCGTAAGTTGATTCTGGTGCACGCTCCGATATGTAGCGGCGTCTGGTCAACAGCCCTACAATATATGGTTGTATATTTTCTGTGGATAAGTCTGAGATTCCTGTGGATTACTCTCGGAATGTTGGAAAATCAGCGTAGCGTGACCGCCTTTGTGACAGCGACTCACCTGGATTGGCGCCTTTGCGCAACAGCATCCCTTTTGGCGCGATGTAACTGGAAATCGTACGCCAGGGCGTCGGGCGCCACGAGATATTGAAGGCGCAAAGTTTGGGGAAAAACCACATCTCGGAATAGGGCAGATGGTCGTGAATCCACCACGCGAGGTCTTGCCAGTCCCGCCCCTGATCGTACTGATCTGCAAACCAGGGGATCACAATAGAAGCCCCGGCGATGGCGTCCTCCCCTGCCCCACGATCCCAGATATGGCATTCCTGAGGGTAGTCATTGCGCGCACAGTTCAGCTTGTTTTCATTGCCAAACGTATTGAGCGACGGCGAGCGATAGCCAGAGCGCACGGCCACCCGACCAAAGGTGCGTTCTAACGGGTCAAGCAAGGTCGTGCAGAACTGCCGCCCGTTTTCGATCGCGAGGTCCGGATTGTCAGGGATGTTCTGAAGTTGATGGAAATTCGCGATCTCGGAGTACAAGAATTCCCGCATATAGAAGTAGTCCGACAGGCGCACGCGGCCCAGCGTCTCAAGGCTCCACATGCTTTGGGGACGTCTCATGTGATGACGGTGCCTTGATGAAAAACGATTTGCCAGGTCTTTCCGCAATGCCTCCACAATGTGCTACGGCGTGAAAGTCGCGCTCCTTGCTGAAGGTCATAGGTGAATTGCCACAGATCATCTGCAAGGCGCCGCACACGCGCGTGCGTCGGGCGTTCCAGCAGGTTTTCCGGTGTTTTGTATCGCTCCAGACATGTTTCGATGACTTCTTGTCGCGTGTAGACCGTGCCACTTGCGCCAATTTCAAAGAAATCAGGCGCCATCATGCCTTCCAGGTCCGTCCGCGATGTCCCGTGATGGCGTCGGTGAAAGATTGGCTCACGGTCGAGCAGGTCTTGGAGTACAGCGTCGTTATCCATACCCGTTCCAGCGGAATTCGCCCTTGGGACCAAGCGGAGAGAACGGGTTCCAGGCCACTTCCCAGATATGGCCTTCGGGGTCAGCGAAATAGCCGTGATGCCCACCCCAGAACACGTCTGTTGCGGGTTTGAGGACACGACCTCCGGCAGAGGCGGCGGCCTCCAGTACAGGAGCGACGTCTGATTTGTCTGCCACATTACATCCCAATGTGGCCGCGCCCCGGCCAAGGTCCGAGGGGTCCACACCGATGTCTTCGGCCAGCTTATCCAAGGGATACAGGCCCAGCGTTTGGCCGATCAGATCATAAGCAACGACCCCGTCCGGGCTGTCCACGCGGGTCCAGCCAAGGGCGTCATAAAAAGCCGCAAGTGCCGTAATATCCCGCGCACCAAGGGTAATGAGGGAAACACGTTGGTCCATCAGGGAAGCTCCTTAACCCAAGACAAGATCGCATCGACCGCAGGCCCGGTCTGCGAAGGTGAGACGATATCTCCGGCAATCACATGACGCGACGGATCGTCATCTGAGCCCAGCACGGGATTGATTACCTTGCTCGGCCCGCCCCAGCGCGCAGCGATGTCGACTGTGGCGGCAGGCACAACGACCTGATCGTCGGTGGAAAAGTAGAACAAGGCAGGCACGGACACCTGTTCATGGGGCAGTGCGACGACGGTTTTGACCAAGGCGGCCATGGGCAGGGCCGCGACGGAAGGGTAATCGGTGCTCCAATACTTGGCTTGCGCGTCGTTCGCAGGTTCAAAGCTGCGCCGGTCCCCCGCGACCAGAGGCAACCACAGCCGCGCGGCAGGCCAAGTCAGCAAAGGTGCGGCGGAGTTGTTCACCCCGAAATTAGGGGACACAAAGACCGAACCACGCACGTTTTCCATCATCGACGGGTTTTGCGCAGCAGCCGCAACCAAAGTGCCGCCGGTGGAGGTGGAGATCACCAACACCTGATCACCCACTCGACGCGCGACGTTCAATGCCTCGGCCACATCGTCCATCCATGCGCCCGCGGTCGCCTCTGCCATCGCGTCGCCACCGCGCCCATGCCCGCGCAGACGGGTGAAGACGAGATTTGCCCCCAGAGCAGCGGCCACACGGTCCGGCACAGGGCGGATTTCTTCTGAGGTCGCAGAAAAGCCGTGGACGTAAAGGACAACCCAATCGGTGCGCAGGCCGGTGTCTTTGGCCCAGATCACCCGCTTTTGCACACCGGGGGTGATATCCCGATACGCGGATTCGCGCGCGGCGAAATAGGTATCCACATCGCCGGAGATGTCAGTCACGATCGGGGACAAGCGCACCTTTTCATATTGACCAAACAGCCACAACGCGGCGATGAGCACCGCGAACCCGATGGCGATACGCCCCAGCAGTTTCATGTGGCGCTCTCCATCACATCGAGGATTGCATCCTCAATCAGTCCCAGACACGGCCCGTCCGAAAAGCGATGATCGGCATCCTTGACCAGTGTCAGGCGCATATCCGGGCAGTCGGCGTGATCAAGCAGGCGCAAGGCGGTTTCTGTGCTGACAGCCGTGTCCGCCGTGCCTTGCAGGCAGCGCACCGGGAATGGCAACGACAAGGGGTCACGCAGAAGCAGCCGGGTGCGGCCGTCTTCGATCATACGTTTGGACACGTGGTAGGGTTCCATGTAGTCGCTGGGCAGTTCCACGTAACCGCGCGTGTCAAGTTCCGCCTTTTGCGTTTCGGTGAAATTGGCCCAATAGCCGTCCTCGGTGAAATCGGGCGCAGCAGCGATCAGCACCATCCCCGCGAGGCGCGCCGGGTCTGCCCGGGCGACGAGCAGCGCCTGCCAACCGCCCATGGAACTGCCCACGAGGATCAGCGGCCCGTCCGTCAACGCATCCAGCGCGGCCATCGTGTCTTCGTGCCAATCGCCGATGCAGCCATCCTCGAACCGCTCGGAGCTTTCGCCATGCCCGGAATAATCAAAGCGTAGGAACGATTGCCCGCGCGCCTTGCACCACGCCTCCAGATGGATGGCCTTGGTGCCCTCCATGTCGGATTTCAGCCCGCCCAGAAACACGACTGTGGGGCCCTGCCCATCGGTCTGGTGATAGGCGATGCGGCGGTCTTGCGCGGTGTTCAGAAACTCAGCCATCACGCCCCCTTTAGCGACACGCCGCCAGTTTGGTTTGCACGCAAGTCCTGAGCCTCGGCCCATGTGGCCGGATCCGTGATTAGATCAGCGGTGG
>CAZDXI010000143.1:764-7968 GCA_964509095.1 uncultured Rhodobacterales bacterium | reverse complement strand
AGATGTGATACTGCAGGTCGTCGAAAAGTTCGTCCTGCAATTGGAAGCGCAGCTTCTGGATCGCAACGTGACCATCGAACTGACCAAGCCTGCCGCCGAATGGCTGGCTGACAAGGGCTACGACGACAAGATGGGCGCGCGTCCTCTGGGCCGTACGATCCAGGAACACATCAAGAAACCTCTGGCCGAGGAATTGCTGTTCGGCAAGCTCGCCAAAGGCGGTGTGGTCAAGGTCGGTGTCAAAGGCGGCGAGCTGGACCTCAAGATCGAAGGCCCCGCCAAGCCCCGTCTGGGCAAAAACAAGCCGCCCCTTCTGACGGCAGACTAAGTCAGATGCGCCTTGGCGCCCTCGCAATGTTCTCCCTCGCCAGCCCTGCGCTGGCGGGGGAGTTTTCGTTAAACTCCCCCATCGATTGCGCGGTCGGCGAGGACCAACCCTGCTACATCCAGCAATACATGGATCACGATCCCGGCCCCGGCTCCCGCGACTTCACCTGCCACGACCTCAGCTATGACGGGCATGGCGGTACGGATTTTGCACTCACTACACTCGAACAACTGGACGAAAATGTTCGTGTTCTCGCGGCTGCCGATGGCATCGTGACCCGCACGCGAAATGACATGATCGACAAGCTTTATACACCGGCCGAGGACGCCCGCATCGACGGGCGCAAATGCGGGAACGGTGTGGTCATCCAGCATGCCGGCGGTTGGGAAAGCCAATATTGCCATCTGAAACAAGGCTCTATCGCCGTCAAACCCGGCGACGACGTGCGCACCGGAGACACGCTTGGCTATGTTGGGCTGTCAGGGAACACGCAGTTCCCGCATTTGCACCTCGATGTGCGTCACGCAGGACGTGACATCGACCCGTTTTCCCCGGGCAATCCAGCCTCCTGCGCGCTGGAGGCTTCCGACAGTCTTTGGTCAACGGAGTATGAGTATCGCCCCGCCGGGTTGATCTCGACCGGGTTTTGGCCCGGTGTGCCGGACTACGCCGCCATCAAACAAGGCAGCGCAGACGCGCCCGAATTGCCCGTCACCAGTCCTGCGATGGTCCTATGGGGCTTTACCTTTGGCACGCGCGCCGGAGACGTGATGCACTTCACCGTCACCGACCCGGCCGGAAAAATAGTCCATACAACGCAGGTCGACATCGAAAAGTCCCAAGCTCAGGGTTTCCGCGCCACGGGTCGCAAGACGAACGGCAAGGCTTGGTTCCGCCCCGGTACCTATACCGGCACGGTGACGCTGGAACGCGATGGCCGCGTCATCAGCGACCAAATCGTCACCACGACGGTTACTTCTCCGTAAACTTGATCTCGATCCGGCGGTTTTGCGCACGCGCGTCTCGGGTGTCTGCCGGGTTCACAGGCTGGAACTCTCCGAACCCGTTTGCGCTCAACCGATCTGGCGGCAATCCCAATGTGCTGACCATGAACCGAACAACCGACAGCGCCCGCGCCTGGCTTAACTCCCAGTTATCCGCGAATTCACCAGTGCCGGACAAAGGCACATTGTCCGTGTGCCCATCCACCTGCAGCACCCAGTCGATCTGGGATGGGATGTCATCCGCCACCTGCTGCAAGATGCTGGCGACTTTCGCGATCTCGACCTGCCCATCCTGCGAAAGATCGGCCCGCCCGACCGGGAACAGCACCTCGGACGAGAACACGAACCGGTCCCCGACAATCTGTACCCCGTCCTGGTTGCCCAACAAATCTCGCAATTGCCCAAAGAATTCAGACCGGTAGCGCGCAAGGTCCTGAGCCTCCGCCGCCAATCGCGCCTTTTCTTCCTCCAAGCGCTGACGCTCCGCTTCCTCCAAAACGCGGCGGCGGCGTTCTTCTGCAGCGACCCGAGCGAGCGCAGTGTTCAACTCTGACCCCAATGACTGCAATTGCACATCCTTGACCGCATCGCGGTCCTTGGCATCATCCAACAAAGCCTGAACTTCACCCAATTGCGTGCGCAACGCCGCGACCTGTTGGTTCAGCAAGGCCGCTTGCTTTTGCGCTTCCGAGGCCGCTTCCTTTTCTGCTGCCAACGCCGCTTGAGCGGCGGCCAAAACCGCAGCTTGCCGATCAGACGTATTCGTTTGCGTCTTCGTCAAATCTTCGGCAGCCGCGCGAGCCGCAAGGGCAGATGCCAACTGTTCACGGAGATCAGCACTGTTTTGGTCCGTATCAGCCTGCAACTGATCAAAGCGTTCAAGGGCCGCAGCCAACTGCGCAATTAAGTCGGCACTTTCGCGGGTTGCAGCTGTGCGTGACGTCGTCAACGCAGCTTCCGTTTCAGCCAATTGCCTGCGTAGGTCAGATATCTCGCGCGCGGTTTCAGCGGAAGACTGACCCAATTGCGCCAGCGCCGCATCGCGTTCGGACACCAGTTCATCATTGGCCGCGCGCAAGTTTAGCAACTGTTCTTCGACCGAGCCGAGATCGCTTTGCGACGCAGACGCGGCTTGTTCCAACGCGACAATCTTCAGCAAGGCCGCAGCCAATTCGGTATCCAGATCAGCCTCAACCGATTGCGCTGCCGCGAGCAGGGTCAACGTTTCTTCGGCTTGCCTGCGCTGTTCTTCCAAGGCCAGCGTCATGGATGTCAGCTCCGCATCCGCGTTTTGCAGGCGTTCCCGCAGTTCTTCGGCAGCCGCCGCTTCAGCCAATTTGGCGGCATCTTCCGCGGACAGGGCTTCCTGTGCTTCGGCCAATGTCGCACTGAGCGCGGCCGTTTCGTCGGCTTGTTCAGCATTTCGACGGCGCAAATCAGCGATCAACGTCTCCAGCGCCTCACGCCGCGCCGCGGCCAGACGGGCTTCTTCTGTGTTCACGTCGATTTCGTCGCGTGCTTGCGCCAAGGCAAGGTTCAAGGCTTCGGCTTCCGACACCAGATCGGCCTGCTTGCCTTCCAAAGTCTCGACTTGCGCGCGTGCCCAATCCCGGTCCGATATCAAGGCCGCAACCTGCGCCTCAAACGAGGTGATCCGCGTCTGTGCTGCTGCAAGGTTGGCTGTGGCCTGGTCCCTTTCTTGAGTCAGCCCGGCGATACGTGCTTCGGCGTCCGTCAAACGCGCGCCCAATTGTTCGCTTTCAGACCGAGACGCGTCCAATTGCGCCGTCAGATCCGCAGTTTGCGCGCGGGATGCATTTAGCTGCGATGCCAGATTGGTCGCCCGGTTCTGGGACGCATCAAGGGTCGCGGACAACTCACCCACCTGCGCCTGAAGTGCTGTGTTCTGGTTCTCAGACAGTCCAAGCGCCTGCGCCAGCGCGGCGATTTCCCCGGCCAGCACGTCCAATTCGCTTTCCTGCCCGCTGATCGTCTCGCGCAGCACAAATTGCACCACCATGAAAATCGACAACACAAAGAACAGAACCAGCAACAGGCCGGTCATCGCGTCCACAAAACCGGGCCAGATCGAGGCTTGAAACCGCTGCCCTGTGCGCCGCGACAGTGCCATGGTCTAGTCCTGTTCCGGCGGCAGGCCACCGCGAAGACGCCGGATATCCGCGCCTGTGTTCTGCAACACTTCGATCAGCGCGCGCAGATCGGTGCGCAACTCGGTCGTGCTTTCCTGTCGACCTGCGCTGATTTCCTCTAAGATACGCAGCATCTGCACATCGATAGAGCGCAGCCGCATGCGCGCTTCCGTATCACCTGAATCGTGCTGAGGCCGATGTTCCAGCGCCGCAACAATCTTTTCTTGCCCTTGCGCGACCTGCAACAAGGCCTCGGTTGAGGCGCTTGTGTCGGTTTTTTCTGGTTCCAGCCTTGCCGCCAAATCGGAAATCGCGTCACTCAATGCACCGAGTTTTTCGTCCACTTGCGCGCGGCTATGTTCTGCGGACACGAAGGTCTGCTGCATCGTGTCGACCTGATCGGCCAGTTGATCCATGACCCAGACCATGCCCGCCGCTTCGGTGTCAGACCCGCCTTCTTCACCCGACGACGACGCAAAACCGACCCGTGTGATCGAGCTCAGCCATTCTTCCAATTCGCGGTAAAACCGGTTCTGCCCGTGCCCGGCGAACAGCTCCAACAGGCCCACGATAAGCGAGCCCGCAAGCCCTAACAGGGACGAGCCAAACGCAACGCCCATACCGCCAAGCTGGCTTTCCAGACCGGTCATCAGGCGGTTGAACACGTCAGCACCGCCCTCACCGTCTTGTGGTGCAAGACTGCGGATAGTTTCGACCAGTGCCGGAACCGTGATCGCCAGCCCATAGAACGTCCCCAAAAGGCCAAGGAAAATCAATATGTTGACGATGTAACGCGTGATCTCTCGCGCTTCATCAATCCGCGTTGCGACCGAATCCAGAATGGATCGCGTGGACGATGTGTTGATCTGCATGCGCTTGCCACGCTGGCGTAACAAACTGGCCAGTGGCGCCAGCATTTGCGGCGCTTGCCCCGGGTCATCGCTTTCCGACGCAAAGCCTTCAATCCACCGAACAGAGCCGATCAATTGCCACACCTGCCAGAAGCACGCGAACACACCGATCACAAACGCAAAAACGATGAACCCGTTCAGATACGGGTTGGCTTCAAAGATCGGAAACACCTGCGGCAACGCAAAAAAAGCGCCGATCCCGGTCAGGATCAGCACCATCAGCATCATGACGATCTGACGGATCGGGTGGGAAAACTGCGGTTTCGCCTCGATATCGGTCTGGGCCATGGGCTGCTCTCGCCTGTGTACAAGCGTTGGTATTTTCGTTGTTTTGCGTAGCCTACACCAAAATGGCGGCGGGCCAAGGGGTTAAGCGCAGATCGCACGCACCCGCCGAACAAGCCAATCAAGGTCCGGATCCGCAAGGCCGATCTCTGCCAGATGCTCGGCGGTGTTATACAGGTATTCGGTATTGGGGCCACGCCCACCGACGGCACTTGCGATGATTTGCGCCTGCTCTTCCAATTCGATGCCACCGCAATACTGCACATGAGCGGCATCAATCACATACGTCACGGCTGTGACATGCCGCCCATCCACGAGATCGACGCCCAATTCCTTTTCCAGATAGGCAGACGAAATCAGCTCCCGTTCCCGCAGATAGGTAAGCGTCGCGTCTTCCTCACCTGGCTGGACGCGCAACGCGACCCCTTCACAGGCTGATCCTGTGACCTCATCCAACGCCAAGACCAGACCGGGATCGTCTTCCGTGCCGCGATGATGGATCGAGCGCATGCAGAAGGATCGCGCATAACCCGGCAACCGTCCCACGACCTGTTCCGCAACTGGAAATCCGGGATTCCACAACAGGCTTCCATAGCCAAATACCCACATGATGCTCTCGCTGGTTCTTGCCTCGGCCCCGGTGTAAGGGGAGCGCAGGCAGAGGAAAAGGGGTGACAGGCCCATGCGACGTCTGATCTGGTTTGCTGTGGCCATCGCGCTTGGATTTTGTGCGTGGTGGATCGGAGCAAGCCTTCTGGTGAACCAATCCATCACGACATGGTTCGAAGATCGCCGTGCTGTGGGTTGGCAGGCAGAGATGGCGGGCGTGTCGTCGTCCGGCTTCCCGGCCCGGATTATCACGCGCATCGATGCCCCGGAACTGGCCGATCCCGCGACAGGGCTGGCTGTGTCTCTTGACGAAGTAACCCTCGCCGCCCGGGCGCTTTGGCCCGGTGACGTCTCGGTTCTGGTGCCCAACACGCCCATTCAGGTTGCAACGCCGCAGGCCCGCTGGACCCTTCTGGCAGAGACTGCGCAGGCCGACCTGAACCTGCATCCCGGCACCGCGTTGGAGTTGGAGAACCTGTCACTCGTCTCCGGCCCATTCATGGTCAACACAGCGGACGGAGCATCCGTCATCGGCGGGGACGACCTCACCCTCGCCCTATCCCAGTCGGACACGCCGGAAACCTATGCGGTTACCTTTGATATCAAAGACTTCTCACCCGGAGACTTGCCTCGCACCGTCCTCATCCTGCCCGATGACTGGAGCCGTGTCTTCGACATCCTGCGCGTAGATGCAGTGGTGCGGTTTGACTCACCCATCGACCGGCGCACGCTCGAACAACAACGCCCGCAACCACGCCAGATCGACCTGAGCCGCGCCGAAGCGCAATGGGGGGATATGCGGTTTCTGGCGACAGGCTCCATGATCGCTGACGCTCAAAGCCGCGCCGAAGGCACGCTGACGATCAAGGCGGAAAACTGGCAGCAAATGCTTGCGCTTGCGGAAACCAGTGGTCTGTTGCCCACCGAGTTTCGCCCGCAGGCCGAGAACATTCTGCGCATGCTGGCTTCGGGTACAGGCAAAACGAATGACATCGACATCACGCTGACATTTGACGACGGGCTGACCAAATTAGGGATCATCCCCATCGGCCCGGCTCCATCGCTGAAAGTGCGTTAGCGGCAGAAAGGCCCGCTGCGATACCGTGCCGTGTCAAAGTGGAAGTGATCGCGGTGGAACCGATCCGATTGCGGTCCCAGCACAGTTCCAAACGGTCCGCACGCGCCTTTATGCATGGTGCGCAGCGCCTTGCGAGACCCGGCCGCGTTCCAGCCTTTGAGCACAGTGATCAAAGAGCCATCGCGCAAGTAAAAGCCGGAGATATCAATCGCGCGCCCTTTGCCGTGCTCGGAAATCTTTGCGCCCTTGCGGTTGTTGCGTGTGCGGCAGGCATAGTGGGCAGCCACTTTGATCCTATCCAACCCGCCACCCTTGCGCTTTAACGCGGGCTTTGCACTGCGATCCATCCATGTTTTCAGGGCCTTGGCCGTGCTGCAATCCATCACAGATTGCTGGCTCAACCCCACACCGGACACAGAACTGATCTTGACCGCATCTTTCACGCCACACCCGTTGATGCGCCCCGGTACAAACCCGACCTTTGAGCCCTGGATGTCCAGATCGCCACACACCGACCCGCGTCGCCGTTCGCGCTTTTGGGCCATCGCCTTGGTCACGACAGCTTTCGGACGCAGCTCAGGACGCAAAGACGCGCTGGCGGCATACACACTGACCGGCGTAACAAGTGCGTTCGGTGCTTCGCGCATCAACGCGGGCTCCGGACGCGTTGTTGCAACAACCTCAACCGGGGTGGCGCGCACAACCGGTCGCAAAGAAGACTCCAAAGGCGCGGCATGGGCGCCACCTGCAATCAAGGCGCCGACAAAAAGCAGCGCCCTCATGACTTCACCCGTCCAAAGTCCGGAGCATCCGTATCCTGTCCGGCCTCAATGATCCCA
>CAZDXI010000143.1:0-754 GCA_964509095.1 uncultured Rhodobacterales bacterium | reverse complement strand
ATGATCCCACGCCGGATCGCGCGGGTGAGGGTGAAATAGGCGTGCAAGTGATCCCCATCGCCTGTTCGGATGGCACGTTGCAGCGCGAACAACTCCTCGGTAAAGCGCCCCAGAATTTCCAGCGTCGCCTCCTTGTTGGTCAGGAACACGTCGCGCCACATGGTCGGATCACTCGCCGCAATCCGTGTGAAATCCCGAAACCCAGCGGCAGAGAACTTAACGACTTCATTGTCCGTCACCCGGCTGAGATCATCCGCGACCCCGACCATCGTGTACGCGATCAGGTGCGGGGCGTGGCTGACCACGGCGCAGACCAGATCGTGACGTTCCAGTTCCATTTCCTCGGTGTCCGAGCCGAGCGCGTGCCAAAACGCGCACAGCCGGTCGACCTCTGCCCGGTCCGTACCTTCGGGGGGCACAATCAGGCACCAGCGCTTGTCGAACAGTTCGGCAAAGCCGGATTCGGGGCCGGAATGTTCCGTTCCCGCCATCGGGTGTGCGCCGATGAACTGCACACCTTCCGGGATGTGCGGCAAGACTGCGTCAAACACCGCCCCCTTGACCGAGCCGACATCGGAGACAACCGCGCCCGGCTTCAGCGCGCCAGAGATATCCTTCATCACCGCGCCCATCGCCCCAATCGGAATAGCCAGAACCACCAAATCTGCGCCTTCACAGGCCTCCGCTGCGCTATCATAAACCGTGTCGCAAAACCCCAAGCGCCGCACCGTGTCGCGGGTTTCGGCAGAACGCG
>CAZDXI010000142.1:0-7978 GCA_964509095.1 uncultured Rhodobacterales bacterium | reverse complement strand
TGAGGAAGTGTGTGGCTGGGATGGTAGGATTCGAACCTACGATACACTGTACCAAAAACAGTTGCCTTACCACTTGGCTACATCCCAACGTGACGCGCTAGATAATTGGCAAGCGCGCAACGTGCAAGACCATTTTGTGGGAAATTTGGTTAATCCCGCGTTACTCTTCGGGAGCCGCCTGATTGAGCAGATCGCCATCGGCTTGTTCTGCGCGTTCCTGCTTGATGATCTCTTCGAGTTCTTGATCGGCCTTGGCTTCAACGTCCTGCACATTGTCGGCCTGCGGGGCCGAGGCAGGGCGGGCGGTTGTGGGGAGATCAGTCAGATCAGGCGCGGTGCCGGTATCCGTGACAATCGTATAGGTCGGACCTGGCATGTCGATCCCGGCTTGGGAGAACGCGGCAAGGCATAAGCGATACGCTTCCCCGCGCGCTGCAACAAAACTGGTTTCGTGCTGGGCAATCCATGCGGCGACTTTCAGCATCACGGCACTGTCGCCCAAAGTTTCCAACCAAACTGAGGGTGCCGGTTGTTTCAGCACAAAGGGCAGGGTGCGCACGGTCTCTAACGCCAATTCCTGTGCGGCGGCCAGATCGGTGTCATAGGCCACACCAAGGTCCAGCACAAAGCGGCGCTCATCGTTGCGGGAATAGTTCACGATGCGGGTTTTGAACACAGTCGCATTCGGGATGCGGATATGGTTGCCGTCAAAGCTCAGCAGGATCGTCGCGCGGCTGGTCAGGCGGATCACCTTACCGATGTCCCCGTCGATCTCCACCGTGTCATTGGGCCGGAACGGCTGGCGGATCGACAGCATGATGGAGGCGATGAAGTTCTCCACCGTGTCACGCACCGCGAAACCAATCGCCAGACCGACAATCCCCGCCGCGCCCAAAATGG
This sequence comes from uncultured Rhodobacterales bacterium, assembly GCA_964509095.1. Lineage (GTDB taxonomy): Bacteria > Pseudomonadota > Alphaproteobacteria > Rhodobacterales > Rhodobacteraceae > Aliishimia. The sequence continues at coordinate 7,078 of CAZDXI010000142.1, read as the reverse complement.
TAGACAGCAACGCAGAGGCATTCAGGATATCCAAAGCCACCACAACACCGGCGATAACAAAGGCCAGTCGCACGATTTGACGGTAGATATCTGCGATAAACGCGTTCGGCGCGAGCCGATCCCACGGCCGCCGCATCCGCGCGATTACAAAGCCCAAGGACACCACAAGCAGGAACGCACACAGCGCCACCGCCGCCAAAGGCAGAAAGCCCACGAACTGCCACATCCGGTTGATGAAGCGATCCATCGCCGGGTCCAGTTGCTCGCGCACGTCAGTTGTCTGGGTGACCTCGTTCTCAATCGCGACGACGCCTTCGATCCGGGCCACAAGATCGTTCAGCTTTGCCGCTTCGGCCTGATCCACAGTCGTGCCGCGCAGGCTGACGATGCCTGCCTTCACGGTGACAGTCACATCGTCGTAGCCTTCCAACTCACCCAGGATGTCGCGGATGCGCACAGCGATGGCCGCGTCCTGTTCTGCGCTGTTGTCCACGGCAATGGTGGAAGTGGGCTGCTCTTCCGCTTGCTGAGCAATGGCCGCGAAGGGGGCGATGACCAGCAGACACACAAGAAGGAAAACGCGCATGTGAAAAAGGGCTTTCTGAAAATCGGGTCGTGATGTGTCCCTGACCTTACCGCGATTGTACGTAAGGTCCAGTCTTGACCCAGCGCCAGCTTTGGCGTCCGCTGCGCACAACCAAAGGAGGCGATATGAAATCCCTGCGCACCCCCGACGACCGCTTTGTTGATCTGCCTGACTATGACTTCGCCCCGAATTACATCGATGTCGACGACACGCTCGGTGGTCAGCTTCGCATGCATTACCTGGATGAAGGGCCGCGCGATGCAGACCCCGTCCTGTGCCTGCATGGAGAGCCAACGTGGAGCTATCTGTATCGTCACATGATCCCTGTCTTCGTGGGCGCGGGCCACCGGGTTGTGGCACCTGATCTGATCGGATTTGGCCGCTCAGACAAACCTGCCGCGCGCACGGATTACACCTATGCTCGGCACGTGGCTTGGATGGCGGATTTCCTGCAAAGGGTCGATCTGTCTGGCATCACGCTGGTCTGTCAGGACTGGGGCGGTCTGATCGGTCTGCGCCTTCTGGCCGCGATGCCGGAGCGGTTCGCACGTGTGGTCGTGGCCAATACCGCGCTTCCGACCGGTGATCAGCCGATGGGGGAGGCGTTCAAGGCGTGGCGCGAATTTTCCCAGACAGTCGACCCGTTCCCGACAGGGCGCATCGTCTATGGTGGGACTGTGTCCAAACTGACCGAGACCGAACAAGCGGCCTATGATGCGCCATATCCGGATGAAAGTTACAAGGAAGGCGCGCGGCAATTCCCGATGCTGGTCCCCGACAGCCCCGATGATCCTGCCGCCGCGCCAAACCGCGCCGCTTGGAAAGTCTTGCGCGGCCTCGACCTACCTGTGCTGACGGTGTTCGGGGCAGAAGACAAGGTTATGGAAGGCGTTGATGCAGTATTCCAAAAGCTGATGCCGGGAGCCGCGGGTCAGCCGCATACCGTTTTGCCGGGGGCAGGGCACTTTCTTCAGGAAGATGTGGGGCCAGAGCTGGCGCGTCTTACATGCGATTTCATCGCCCGGACGCGCGGCTAAATCAGATCAGTCGCGCAACTCGTCGGGCTTCACGCCCCAAAGTGCCGCTTTTCGCGCCCATCCGCGATAGCCACCCGAGGTCAGGCGGCACCACTCGGGGCCACATTTGCCAAGATCAGCGACAACGCCCGCTTCAAGTGCTGCGACCACTTGTGTTTCCGGATCGGGCCGCGCGTGCAACGCCAGCATGTCGTGTTCCACGATCACCGTGCGGTTGCCCGAGATCAGCGAATAATGCACCCAGCCGCCAAAGCCTTCCTTGTCCTCGACCCGGCGCCAATGACCGTGCTCTGCGGTGATACGCAGCGGCATATTGCGTCGGGTGAACACCCAATCGATCCGGTGCGTAAGCGACGGGCCGCGGCGTACATTGCTTTCAGAAGCTTTCAGCGACACATAACGTGGCATTGGCAGGTTCGTGACAGGCCCGCGATCCTTGGCCGAAACCGACCCCGAGAATCCCAGTATAATCGCCAGAGCGATTGCGCCTATCCTGCGTAACATTGCGATGTGCCTGTTCGTGTTCTTGTTGCCTGCCAGCGGAGAGGTTCTTGTGCCGCCCCTGCCTTTGGGTCACCATGACACAAGTTTTCCCGTCAGAAAAGAGTCGAGGAATCATTTTCATGGCAAAACTGCCCTTAAGTGTTGTTGTTACGCGTCGCTTGCCGGAACAAGTGGAATCCCGGCTGAGCGAATTGTTCAACGTGACACTGCGGGACAATGACGTTCCGATGACTCGTGCGCAGTTGAGCGAGGCCGTGAAACAGGCCGATGTTCTGGTGCCAACGATCACCGATGTAATTGATAACGCGTTGCTTTCTCAGGCAGGAGAGCAGCTGAAGTTAATCGCCAACTATGGCGCCGGGGTGGATCACATCGATGTTGCTACCGCGCGGCAGCGGGGCATTCTTGTCTCCAACACGCCGGGCGTGCTGACCGATGACACGGCGGACATGGTGATGGCGCTTATGCTGTCCGTGGCGCGCCGTGTGCCTGAAGGGCTGCGTGTGATGCAGGATGACAGCTGGGATGGCTGGTCTCCGCAAGCGCTGCTGGGCGCGCGTCTTGGTGGGCGGCGGCTCGGGATTATCGGGATGGGCCATATCGGTCAGGCGGTTGCGCGCCGCGCGAATGCCTTTGGGATGCAGGTGCATTATCACAACCGTCGCCGTCTGCATGCCGGTGTCGAAGAAGAGCTTGGTGCTCGGTATTGGGACAGTCTTGATCAGATGCTCGCGCGTATGGATGTTGTGTCGGTGAACTGCCCGTCTACGCCCTCGACCTTTCATCTGCTGAGCGCGCGGCGGCTTAAACTGATGAAGCCAGATGCGATCATCGTGAACACCGCTCGTGGAGAGGTGATTGATGAAAACGCTCTGACGCGCATGCTGCGCGCGGGCGAGATCGCCGGTGCTGGGTTGGACGTGTACGAAGGCGACACTGCCAATCCCCGTTTGCGCGAATTGCCCAATGTTGTGTTGTTGCCGCATATGGGCTCGGCCACCATCGAAGGCCGCGCAGAGATGGGCGAAAAGGTCATTATCAACATCAAGACATTCGATGATGGCCACAGACCACCTGACCTTGTTGTTCCAAGCATGTTGTAACCTTGGGCGCATTTTCCTTGTGAAGGGAAATGGCCTGAGATTTTTTGAAAATTTCATTTCAGGAGGAAGACCAATGCAGAAGACGACGATGTTCCTGGCTCTTTGGCTGGCAACTCCGGCGCTTGCCCAACAGGCCGCAGATTCCGTTGCGCCGGAAGGTGCAAGCGATGGTGGCTTTATCGCTATTTCTCCTGCTGTTGCGGAGGCTTTGGCTGCCAAAGACGCAGGCCAACCTGTAACCGCCCAAAACTGGATGGTCGCCGCCGCCAACCCGCACGCGGTGCAAGCGGGCGCGGATGTGTTGGCCAAAGGCGGCACAGCTGCGGATGCGCTGGTCGCGGTACAAGCGATGTTGGGGCTGGTGGAGCCGCAATCCTCCGGTCTTGGCGGTGGTGCGTTCCTTGTCTGGTATGATGCGGCAAGCGGTGAACTCACCACGCTCGATGGGCGCGAAACAGCGCCATTGTCGGCCACGCCCCGTCTGTTCCAGAAGGAAAACGGCGAACCGCTGAAATTCTTTGATGCGGTCGTTGGTGGTCGCTCTGTCGGCGTGCCGGGCACGCCCGCGCTGATGGAAATGGCGCACCAGAAATGGGGCAATCAGGATTGGGCCAGCTTGCTGCAACCCGCCCGTGACCTTGCGCAAAACGGCTTTCCCGTCTCGCCCCGTCTGGCCGGGCTTGTTGCGCGCGACGCTGAACGCCTGTCGCGGTTTGAAGACACTGCCGCCTATTTCCTGCCCGGAGGGCAACCCTTGCAAGCGGGACAGACCCTTACCAACCTCGCTTACGCGGACACGCTGGATCGTGTGGCCAAAGAAGGCGTCGGTGTGATTTATTCGCTGGGCGAGAACAGCATCGGTGCGGACATTGTCGACGCGGTGCAAAACGCGCCCGGCAATCCCGGCAACCTCAGCACGTGGGATCTCGCGCTTTATCAGGTGATCGAACGGCCAGCGGTCTGCGCAGGTTATCGTGGGCATGAGGTTTGTGGCATGGGCCCGCCTTCGTCTGGCGCGCTCGCTGTGGGGCAGACCCTGGGGATGCTCGAAGCGTTTGACCTGTCTTCTATGGGGCCGAATTCGGCGGACGCACGGCGCTTGATTGGCGACGCCTCGCGCCTCGCCTTTGCAGACCGGGGGCGTTACGTGGCGGACAGCGACTTCGTGCCCGTACCAGTGCAGGGTATGGTGGATGCCGGGTATCTGACGTCTCGCTCGGCTTTACTTCTGGGTGATGATGCCTTGCCCGAAGTCAGTCCCGGCCAGCCCGAATTCGATCACGCATTGATCTGGGCCGATGATGACGCGATTGAGATGCCCTCGACTTCGCACATCTCCATAGTGGATGCTCAGGGCAACGTGGCCTCCATGACCACGACCATCGAAAATGCGTTCGGCTCTCGCCTGATGACCAATGGCTTCTTGCTGAACAACGAACTGACGGATTTCTCGTTCCGCTCTCACCGTGACGGGGTGCCTGTCGCCAACCGGGCTGAGCCGGGCAAGCGTCCGCGTTCCTCCATGTCGCCGACGATTGTGCTGAAAGACGGCAAGCCAGTGCTGGCAATTGGCTCGCCCGGTGGCTCGCGCATTATCCCTTATGTGGCCAACGCGATCATCGCGCATATCGACTGGGGCATGGATGTGCAGCAGGCGGTGATGATGCCTCATGCGGTCAACCGCTTTGGCACATACGACCTTGAAGAAGGCAGCCCCATCGAAGCCCTTGCCCCGGAACTGGAAGCCATGGGATACGAGGTCAACATGCGCGGTTTGACTTCGGGTTTGCATGCAATTTCCATCGGGGCGACGTTGGCGGGTGGGGCGGATCCGCGCCGTGAAGGCATCGCTCTGGGCGAATAGGGGAGTAGAGATATGGGACAGGTCACGGCGATGGTCCGCAATGAGGACGGCATCAGCGCAGCGCTGGGTGTGCTGAAACAGCAATTCGGTGAGGCGCTTCAAACCGGGCAATCGATCCGGGAGCAGCACGGACACACGACCACATGGCTTGAAAACCAAATCCCTGATGCAGTGATCTTCCCAAAGTCGACGCAAGAGGTCTCTGACATCGTAAAGATCTGCGCCCAGTACAAGGTGCCGATCATTCCGTTTGGGACGGGCACCTCTCTGGAAGGGCATGTGAACGCGCCTGCCGGTGGCGTCTCGGTTGATCTGACCCAGATGAATAAGGTTTTGTCGGTGAATGCTCAGGATCTGAATTGTGTGATCCAGCCCGGTGTCACGCGCGAAGACCTGAACACGCATCTGCGGGATCAGGGCCTGTTCTTCCCGATTGATCCCGGTGCCAATGCCTCTCTGGGTGGAATGACCGCGACCGGGGCCTCGGGCACAAACGCCGTGCGCTATGGGACGATGAAAGACAACGTGATCGCGCTGGAGGCCGTGATGGCCGATGGCTCTGTCATCAAGACAGCCGCCAAGGCCAAGAAAACCTCCGCCGGGTATGACCTGACCCGGCTTTTGGTTGGGTCTGAAGGCACGTTGGGTCTGATTACCGAGATCACGTTGAAACTGCATGGCATCCCCGAAGCGATCTCTTCGGCAAGCTGTTCGTTTCCGTCCGTCGATGCGGCCTGCCAGACAGTGATGCAGGTGATCCAATACGGCATTCCTGTTGCGCGAATGGAACTGTTGGACGAATACTCCGTTGGCGCCGTGAACGCTTATTCCAAGCTGGATTTGCCCGAGCAGCCCTTGTTGCTGATGGAGTTCCACGGCTCTGACGCCGGGGTTGCTGAGCAATCCGAACTGTTCGGTGCTTTGGCTGAAGAAAACGGTGCCACTGGCTATCAGGCCACCACAAGCACAGAAGAGCGCAACAAGCTCTGGAAAGCGCGGCATGATCTTTACTGGGCGACCTTGCAAGTGCGCCCCGGCGCCAAGGGGATTTCCACAGATGTCTGTGTGCCGATCTCCCGGCTGGCCGAATGTGTTGTGGCCACGCAAGAGCGGATGAAAGCGGACGGGTTCCTGCCAATGGTCGTGGGCCATGTGGGCGACGGTAATTTCCACTCCGTTGTGCTGTTGGACATGGATAACCCCGAAGAGATCAGAAAGGCCGAAGCCTATGTCAGCTGGCTGAATGACCTCGCGATCTCCATGGATGGAACCTGCACTGGTGAGCACGGGATCGGGCAGGGTAAAATGCCCTATCTGCGCAAGGAGTTGGGTGGGGCGGTCGATGTAATGGCAGCGATCAAGCGTGCGCTCGACCCGGACGATATTCTGAACCCTGGAAAGATTATCGCCACCTGAGCGCATTTTCTTGTGAAGAACACGGCTGAGAAAATTTGAAATTTTCTCGCCCACCGGGCTGCCTGTCGTTTTCGGACGGATAAAGTCGCGCCGCTTCGGCGCTTGTGTGCGGATTGACGTAAAAAATGCGGCAATCACGCAAGGGAGTCGTGCCCATGAAAACTCAAGTCAAAGCCCTCGTTGTTGGTGGCGGTGCCGTCGGAACCTCCATCGCTTATCACCTCGCCAAAGCGGGTTGGGATGATGTGATGCTGTTGGAACGCGACGAGTTGACGTCAGGGTCCACATGGCACGCGGCAGGCCTCTTGCCGCTGTTCAACATGTCCTATGCGACGACCCACATCCACAAGTACTCGGTCGAATTCTACAAACAGCTGGAAGACGAAACCGGGCTGAATGCGGGCTTTGCGGTCGTGGGCAACCTCCGCATGGCGCAGACGGATGAACGCATGGACGAATACATGCTTTATGCCTCCACAGCCGAGACCTGCGATGTGCCGTATGTCTTCCTGACCCCGGATGAGATCAAGGAACGCTGGCCGCTGATCCGCACCGAAGACCTCAAGGG
>CAZDXI010000141.1:1340-8021 GCA_964509095.1 uncultured Rhodobacterales bacterium | reverse complement strand
TATGACGCCGACGTTCGTGCGTCCCAAGCCCGCCGCTGGGTCGTGTACGAAGCCTTGCGCGAGGGCGGCTATTACCCTTGGGACTATCAACCCCTGCAACAGGCGTCCGAACGCTACATGCGCAATCACATGGACCTCAACACGTTGGAAGAGCATGCCCGCTTTCCCCGTGGCGAGTAACATCCTTCATCTTGCCCAAAATATCCCCGCCGGAGGCTTCAATGACCTACCCAACCCAACCAACCGCCAGCCATTTCATTGATGGCGAATATGTCGAAGACACCAATGGCGAGGTGATCGATGTGATCTACCCCGCAACAGGCGAGAAGATCGCGCAGGTCCACGCGGCCACGCCCGAAATCGTAGAACGCGCGATTGCTTCGGCCAAAGCCGCGCAAGGCGTATGGGCTGCGATGACTGGTACCGAGCGGGGCCGCATCCTGCGGCGCGCTGCGGACATCATGCGCGAGCGCAACCACGACCTGTCGGTGTTGGAGACCCACGACACCGGCAAGCCATATCAGGAAACAAGCGTCGTTGATGCGACCTCGGGTGCGGATGCGCTGGAATATTTCGGTGGACTGGCTGCAAGCCTGACAGGCGAGCATATCCAGTTGGGTGAGGATTGGGTCTATACCCGCCGTGAACCACTGGGGCTGTGTGTGGGGATCGGGGCGTGGAATTACCCAACGCAGATCGCCTGTTGGAAGGGCGCGCCCGCACTGGCCTGTGGGAATTCCATGATATTCAAACCGTCCGAAACAACGCCGCTTTGTGCGTTAAAAGTCGCGGAAATTCTGGTAGAGGCCGGGCTGCCTGCCGGAGTTTATAACGTCGTGCAAGGTATGGGCGCGGTGGGTGCGGCACTGGTGGGCGATGCGCGTGTGGACAAAGTGTCCTTGACGGGCTCCGTTCCGACGGGGCGTAAAGTCTATGCGGCCGCCGCTGACGGGATCAAGCATGTTACAATGGAACTGGGCGGGAAATCTCCGCTGGTGATCTTTGACGATGCAGATGTGGAAAACGCCGTGTCGGGTGCCATCCTCGGGAATTTCTATTCTTCGGGGCAGGTCTGTTCCAATGGGACGCGGGTATTTGTTCACAAAGACATCAAAGAGACCTTCTTGTCTCGCCTGACGGCGCGCCTCGAAAGTGCTGTGATTGGCGATCCAATGGACCCGGAAACAAGCTTCGGCCCCATGGTCAGTGCCCGTCAGATGGGGATTGTCGAGGGTTACATCGCCAAAGGCATTGAAGAGGGTGCGCGTCTGGTGACCGGTGGCAAGCGGCTGGAAAGAGACGGGTTTTATCTGGAACCCACAGTGTTCGCAGACGTGAAGGATGACATGGCCATCGCCCGCGAGGAGATCTTTGGCCCGGTCATGGCTGTGCTGGACTTTGAGGATGAAGCCGATGTCATGACGCGCGCCAATGACACCGAATTCGGTCTGGCCGCGGGCGTGTTTACACGTGATCTTGCCCGCGCACACCGCGTGGCGGCAGGATTTGAGGCCGGGACCTGTTACATCAACACCTATAACGATGCGCCCGTCGAAGCGCCGTTTGGTGGGTCCAAGATGTCCGGTGTGGGGCGCGAGAACTCCAAAGAAGCCATCGCGCATTATTCCCAAGTGAAATCCGTGTTTGTTCGCATGGGCGATCTGGAGGCCCCATTTTGATGTGGTGTGATCCAATGGCGCCCGTCAGCGCGTCGTTGACCCAAGCTGTGACATCGGTGGCCTGATGGAAGCAGATTATGTGATCGTCGGTGCCGGATCGGCTGGATGTGCCGTGGCCTTTCGACTGGCCGAGGCGGGTAAATCCGTCTTGGTCGTTGAACATGGCGGCACAGACGCGGGGCCGTTTATTCAGATGCCGGCAGCCCTGTCCTATCCGATGAATATGAAACGATATGACTGGGGATACATGTCCGAACCCGAACCCTATTTGGGCGGGCGGCAGTTGGTGTGCCCCCGTGGCAAGGTCATTGGTGGATCATCGTCAATTAACGGAATGGTTTACGTGCGCGGGCACGCGATGGACTACGAGCATTGGGAAGACAGCGGCGCGCAGGGCTGGAGCTATGCCGACGTGCTGCCGTATTTCAAACGCATGGAAAGCTGGGACGATGGCGGCCATGGCGGCGACCCGGACTGGCGCGGCACAGATGGCCCTTTGCATGTCAGTCGCGGCAAGCGGGAAAACCCTCTTTATCATGCGTTTGTGGAAGCGGGACGACAGGCAGGATACCCGGTCACGCACGACTATAACGGCGAGCAACAGGAAGGCTTTGGCCCGTTCGAGCAAACCGTTCACAAAGGTCGGCGCTGGTCGGCAGCAAATGCCTATTTGCGCCCTGCCTTGAAGCGCGACAACTGTGATCTGGTCAACGGGCTGGTCGAGCGCATTGTGATCGAAGACGGGCGCGCCATTGGCGTGGCTCTGGCCGGGGGGCAGGTGATCCGCGCGCGCAAGGAAGTGATCTTGGCCGCGTCCTCGATCAACTCCCCCAAGATCCTGATGCTGTCGGGCATTGGACCCGGAGCAGACCTCGCGCAGCACGGGATTGACGTGGTCGCAGACCGCCCCGGCGTAGGGGGTAATCTGCAGGACCATCTTGAGATGTATATCCAGATGGCCAGCAAATTGCCGATCACGCTTTACAAGCATTGGAATGTGTTCAGCAAAGCGATGATCGGGGCGCAATGGCTCTTTACCAAGACGGGGCTCGGCGCGTCGAACAACTTCGAAAGCTGTGGCTTTATCCGGTCGCGTGCGGGTGTGAAATACCCTGATATTCAGTTCCATTTCCTGCCCATCGCGGTGCGCTATGACGGGCAAGCCGCAGCAGAAGGGCATGGGTTTCAGGCACATGTGGGGCCGATGCGGTCGGTCTCTCGGGGGCGGGTATCGCTCCGCTCGGCAGATGCAAGCGACGACCCGGTGATCCGGTTCAACTACATGAGCCAAGAACAGGATTGGGAGGAATTCCGCACCTGTATCCGCCTCACACGGGAGATTTTCGCGCAAGACGCGTTTGAGCTTTACGCCAAGCACGAAATCCAACCCGGCGACGCGGTGCAAAGCGATGATGAACTGGATGACGCGATCCGGGAACACGCAGAAAGCGCCTATCACCCCTGCGGGACTTGCAAGATGGGCGACCGGAACGATCCGGATGCCGTGGTCGATCCCGAAGGCAATGTGATCGGAGTAGAGCGGTTGCGCGTTGTCGACAGCTCTGTCTTCCCGCGCATCACCAATGGCAATCTGAACGGGCCATCGATCATGACGGGTGAGAAAATGGCAGACCACATTCTGGGCCGTGCGCCCCTGCCCCCCTCGAATGCGGAACCCTGGATCAACCCCAACTGGGAAACCTCTCAGCGTTAACTAGTCTTAACAAGCCACCTTGCGTTTCGCCGTCTCCGACGCGAGATTGAGGGCATGTTAAGATTTATGAATGTCGTCGTGATCTGCCTTGTCGCAGGCTCAGCATGGGGCGCGCCAAGTGGCACGATTACGCGTGTGGTGGACGGTGACGGATTCTATGTCGGTCAAACGGAAGTGCGGCTGCATGGCGTTGATGCGGTCGAGCTGAACCAAACTTGTGTCACGGAACAGAACTCCGAATGGGCCTGTGGCACATGGGTGCGTGCGCAAGTGGCTCAGCGATTTGAAGGGCGCAAAGCGCAGTGCGAAACCGTAACAACGGATCGATATGGCCGCGCGGTCGCAACCTGCGAAGTCGACGGACAGGATGTCGGGCGCACCTTGGTGTCCGAAGGTCTGGCCTTTGCCTACCGGCGCTATTCGATGGCCTATGATCTGGATGAAAAGGCAGCGGCGGTGAATGATCGCGGCCTGCATGCGCACCGAGTTCAAAACCCGTCCTGGGTCCGCAAGACGCGTGCAAAAGGCCGGATACCTGTTGATCCCAATTGCGCAATCAAGGGCAATATCTCTCTTCGTGGCACCAAGATTTTCCACGTTCCCGGGCAGCGAGATTACGAGTCCACCGGCATCCGCACCGAAAAGGGCGAACGCTGGTTCTGCTCTGAAGACGCCGCTCTGGCTGCGGGCTGGCGCAAGGCAAAGCGATAAATCGTATTCAGTTTGATCCCGGTCAATGCACAAGACCCTCCTGTCTGCTTTCATTCAATCAGACCAAATGGAGGATAACACTCGAATGACCCACACACCGCATGATTTGATCGCAGACTTCCCGGACCAGGCAGAGCGGATTTCGACCTTAAAACAATCAGATGCGCACTTTGCCAAACTCGCGGATGCGTATCACGATGTGAACCGCGCCGTGCATCGCGCCGAAACCAATGTGGAACCGCTGGAGCAACTGGCAGAGACGGAATTGCGCAAACAGCGTTCTGCCTTAAAGGACGAAATCTGGTCTTATCTCGCACGGTCATAGAGGTCTGATCGCGCTAGGATCACAGATTGGTGCTTTGGGGAACGGGCAAGTCCGGTCTAGGTTGGTTGTAACTGATCCTCGACCGGAGACTGCCCCATGCGCCGATTGCTGCTTTCCCTGCCTTTCCTGTTCCTGACAGCTCCCTTGGGTGCGCAAGACGCGTCGGAACCGCCCATGACGCTCCCGCGGCTGGTCGAGATTGTATCTGCCGTGGACCCCGATGTGCGGGTGGTGGGCAATGCGATGGAATTCACGCTGGAAGACATACCCGTAATTGTCATCACGGACCCGGTTGCCGATCGCATGCGGGCAATGGTGCCGATCCGGTCGGCGGGGGAGTTGGAAGCCGAAGAGTTGCTGCGTCTGATGCAGGCCAATTTCGACACAGCGCTCGACGCGCGCTATGCCGTGGCGCAGGGGCGGCTTTGGGGCGTGTATATCCATCCGCTGTCACCGCTAGAAAGGGATCAGTTCCTGTCTGCTTTGGTGCAAACAATCAATGTCGCGCGGACCTATGGCGAAGCATATACTGGCGGCGCACTGACCTTTGGCGGTGGGGATAGCGGCGACATTTATCGTGAGCTGCTGGACGAACTCAGAAAGAGCCAGGAGCTATAACGATCGCCCTATTCTATTCGGCAGCGAGTGGCGTCGCGTCCCCGTCATCATCATCCTGTGACCGGGTACGCGACGATGAGAACGCCGCCACATATTCTGGCTGAGGTTGCTGGGACTGCTGGGATGGCACAAACGGCGTGACCGGCTGCACATCCCCAAGGATGATCTGATACGCCATGTCCGCACGACGTCCGCGCACAAACCGAACCCCGGGAAATCGGGTCTGCCGTCCGGTATCTGTGTAAACGCGCCCAGCGCGTGCATCCATTGCAGTTTGACGGTCTTCACGCAACCAGAGCACAGCCCGCACATAACCGCTGTCATCGATCACTTGATCTCCGACGCGCAATTGTTCGATAGGTACAGGCCCATCGGCGGTGCTGAACAGCGTGCCAACCGCGTACGTTTCTACGGCGTCGCTTTGTCTTTTGGTGCTCTCTGGCAGCGACTGATCCGTCCCCAAATCAGTTCTGTTGCTTCCGTACATCAAATGCTCCCCTAGCGGGTCAAATCTTCCAGCAATGCCCCCAACTGCATTGTGCGTTAAAAATAGTCTGAATTGTGATCAATGTTAGGCCAGTTTAACTTATTGGCAACTTTCTGCCAAGTCCATGTTTCCGGTGGAAAAAAACCGCCGATTAACGCTGCGGAAACCTCGCCCGCGCAACTGCACGCGCGAGTTGAGAGAATTTCCCGCCTCAATTGATTCGCTCCCATGGCCGACGATCCTGTGCAACAGCTGTGTTGCGCCCGTGCACTATCGCATCGCATTGGGACTTGAATTTCGTCCGCAAGCCGCCCAAATACACGGCTCTTGGCCTGTCCAGCGCCTGCCGTGCGCGCATCAATTGATGTGTGGTGAAGTTTGGATATTCGACCGACATCACATCAGCTTTTCGATGCTCCCGGTGATGGCAATGCGCACACCCCTTTGATTTACGGGACAAATCTCGAAAGGAGAGATGGATGCAACTCGATCTCAGTGGCCCTATGATTGCGGACTTCAAGTCTCAGGCCAAACATGTCCGCGCCCAAGCACAGGACGATGGAACCCAAATGAGCCACGCGCAGGCGTTGGAGCATGTGGCCCATGAACACGGCGCACGCGATTGGAATACTCTGCGGGCGAAGGCGGCCAAACCGCTGAGCCTGTCACCGGGTATGCGCGTGCGTGGCCGGTATCTGGGTCAGGCCTTTACGGGCCGTTTGCACGCGGTGTCGTTGCTTGGTGTAGCGGATCAACTTCGTGTGACTGTGCATTTTGATGCGCCCGTCGACGTGGTGCGTTTCGACAGTTTTTCGTCGTTCCGCCAGCGGGTATCGGCAGTGATCGGTCGCGACGGCCGTTCGTCGCGGGCCACATCTGACGGAACGCCGCATCTGGAACTGACCAGCGTTCTGGTTTGACAAGAACAGGTGGCGGGGCGTGTATCGCGCCCTGCCCCGAGGGTTTCGCCCTATGCAGCGACTGCTCTGAACACAGCGCCATCGGAAGGTTGCGCGCTTGGCCCACGCATAGATACCTAGCCTGAATGTCGGCATTGAGCGGGACGAAGTTGGCTTTCGCTGCGCTTACTCAAATGTCCGGTGTACTCTTTGTTGCCAATCCCGCGTTGTCGTGATGGGGTTAGGTC
>CAZDXI010000141.1:0-1330 GCA_964509095.1 uncultured Rhodobacterales bacterium | reverse complement strand
GGTCTGGAGGGTCCGAAATTGTTTACAATCGTCAACGGGGCACGCATCTATTTCGACGTCGATGGGGAAGGACTGAAACCTGACGGAACCGCGATGCGGCAGAAACCAACTGTGATCATGATTCATGGCGGACCGGGCGCAGATCATACCGTGTCAAAGCCCTACTTCAGCCAACTCACGGATGTCGCGCAGGTGGTTTTCTATGATCATCGGGGAAATGGGCGTAGTTCTGGAGATGATCCTGATGACTGGACACTCGCGCAATGGGGCGATGATTTGCGCGATCTCTGCGACGCACTGGGTATCGAGCACCCGATTATCATCGGGACCTCCTTCGGTGGCTTCGTATCATTGGCCTATGCAACCCGCCATCCCGATCATGCTTTGGGGCTTGTGCTGATCTCCACTGCTGCCAAGGTTGAGTTTCAGGAGATTTACCGAGCCTTTGATCGTCTTGGCGGCGAGGAGATTGCGAAAATCGCTCAGGAATACTGGGATAATCCGACAGACGAAGGCAGAGCGCTCTACAGGGATCGTTGTGTGCCGCTTTATCAACGTACCCCATCCGCATCATCGGAATGGCTGTCCCGCATCCTGTGGCGCAATGAAACGGCACTCCATTTCAACGGGCCAAATGCGGAGCATGGAAAAATGGACTTCCGAGACGAACTGCATCGGATTGCATGCCCGGTTTTGCTGATGGTCGGTGAAGAAGACCCAATTACACCACCGGTGTTTTCAGAAGTGATCGCCTCTCACCTGCCCAAGAGTCAATTGACCTACCATCGTTTTGTCGATTGCGGGCATGGCGTTGTTGCTGACAAACCCGACGAAGCCATTCGGGCTATTAGGCGTTTTATCGAACAGATGGAAACCAAAAGCTGACTTTGGGGCGAGACGCAGCATGTGCCTTTGGGCTCATTCCAGACACTCCACTCCGACGCAGCGAGGATACGCCTCACGTGAATGCTCCCCCCCAGGCCTGACACAGCACAGCCCTTGCCAAGCACCAAAAACGCTACTATACGCGCCCACGTGAGAACGGGGGTACACCCGTCACGGGCAAGCAGGGTCGGAAATTCCGGCCCTCTTTACGTTTCCAACGCGCTCACCAAACCGCATCAAAGACCCGTGGAGACAACCGCGCGGCCAGATACATAACCGAAGGAAAACCAAAGCCACATGGCCAATGCAACCATGGAGGAATTCGAAGCCCTCCTGAATGAAAGCTTCGAAATGGACACGCCCGAAGAAGGGTCTGTTGTCAAAGGCAAAGTTCTCGCTGTGGAAGCCGGACAAGCCATCATCGACGTCGGCTACAAAATGGAAG
>CAZDXI010000140.1:0-8069 GCA_964509095.1 uncultured Rhodobacterales bacterium | reverse complement strand
AATGAAGACGTGCGCGCGACCCCGTCGATGGACAGGATTTGGTCGTAGATATCAGCGTGATAGATCGCCGCGCCAAAAGGCCAGCCAGTTCCGTCTTTGCCACCTTTAATCGGATGCAGAAAGGTCAGCAGGCGGTCATAGATCGCGGTACTCACAGTGCCGAAATCCGCATCATCCGCGACGGTGATATCCGCGGACAGCGAGGTTACATCCGCATAACTGGGCTGGGTCAGGTGAAGTTCTGTCGTCAGCAGGCGGCGCGGTTCTAGCCAATCACACACGGCCCGCAATTGCGCCCGGGTCGGCACAGGACGCGCATCGTCGGATTTGGGCAGTAGCACCAATGTCACCGCCCCATCGCGAGGAACAATTGCATCACCCGACACTGCTCGTCGCGCAAGCGTCGTCACCTTGTGCAAGGCCACCCCCGGCGTGCGCATCGCTAGGTCAGAGAAGTCTTCAGAGGTTACAGCCCGGTCACGATGGCGCAACTCGTGCGGTGCGCGAAGTTTGACGGCTTCCAGCGTTTCGGCGTCCGAGCCATCATGCGCGGCACGTGGATTGGTTGCCTCTTTCAGGCCCGTCACTTTGCCCTTCAGTTTAGTGATCGTGGCGGGACCGACGTTGCCAATCGCGCCGCCGCCCACCCGGTACATCAGTGCTGTAATCGCAGATCCTGCTACGGGTATCCGCCCGCGCAGCCCGTCCCCGAAGGTGATCACGCCATTGACTGGATCAAGTTGATAATGGGCACTGTCGGCATCGGAACGATAGAAATCATCCACACGCTCCCATGTATCTTCTTCGCCGACCAGCAATTCCAGCACGGGCGCATTTGTCTCCGGATCAATCAGGACCGGTGTTTTCGGCAGGGTGAAGGCTTGACTGGGTCGCGCATTGGACACGCCAAGGCGCTGTTCGCGATAGGTCGCGGCTTGCGTTGCGGGCACGGTGTTCAGCCGGATGTCTTGCAGCAAGGCAACCGGATCCATGCCTTCATCTGCCGCCCCGCGATACACTGCGCGGATCCAATAGAGCGGACGATACGCATCTTCGACCATAGGCAATGCCACCTCGAACGCCGGATCAATCTTGATCCAATCCGCTTCGGTCAGCTTGCTCGGGTCGGGCTTGTCCGCTTCGGCCAGCGCGTCGAGCTTTGCCACGATCTCGGTCGCATCCGTGCCGCAGGCCGCGATCTCATCCAGGATTACGCCGCTGAGGCCCATGTCCTCCCACGCATCGGCGATCTCAGTCGGGTCTTGCAGACGGGGCAGGACGTCCGTCAGCTCGTCATAGGTGCGCGGCGCCTTTTCCAGCCCTATGTCCTGCCAAAACCCATCCGGCAGATTGCGCGGCGGCACCTCTACGGCACCACGCGGGATTTCCAGCGTGAGTGTGCCGGAGCGGCTAAGTCCCACGCTTTCATCAAGAGACAGATTCAGGTCGCTCCAACCCATATCGCTACTGTCGTCAAAGGCGCTTGGAACCGTGGCGCCGGTGTAGACTTGCCAAGTGATGCGCGGCCCTTCCAGCCCAGCACCGCCACAACTGACTGGCATGGGGCCGGGGACTGGCGTGCCGTTCGGATCAGGATCATCAATCTGGGACGCATCGGCAAACAGGCTCAGTGGTCCTGCTGGCAAGGCGTCGTTGGTGTAGTTTTCCAGATCCTGAGCGAGGTTGGGGCGTAACAGCAGCCCCAGATACAACGCATTGTCGACACCTGCCGGTTCTCCGAACGGGTGGACGGACCTGTTCCACTGCGCACCCCCATCATATGTGGTCAACAGCTGACGCGAGAATTCGCCGCCTGACGGGGCGGGGGCGACCACCATCCCGAAGTCCGCGTTTAGCGCGAGGAAGGAACGATCCGTTTCAAAGGTCACAACCTCGGAGAGGTCCGGATCATCCACACTGAATTGCGCGGCGCGCGGGATCGGAACACTCAGCAGATCATCGGGACGGTCCAGCTTCTGCAGCGTCAATGCCAGTTCGGCACGCGCCGGGTGCGCGGGCAGCGGCGTAATCCCCAGCAGATCGAGGAACTTCACATAGTTTAGCTCTGGTACCTGATTAAGCCGGTAAAGGATCGTCTCCGTCATCCACGCGTGCAATTCCACCAGCGTCATACCGGGATCGGACGGGTTCAGGTTCGTCCATTCCGGCGTGAACCGAGGGATGCGATTGCGCGCTTCTTCCAGCAGCTGTTCGAAGGTACGGTCGTCAAGGTTAGGTGCAGGAAGCGACATGGGATCAGGCTCCGGATGCCTGGCCTTCGTTCAAATAGAACGGATAGACCACGTTATGGGCCGCGTTGTTAGCGCGGGTGCGATAATCAAGTTCGATGAGCAATGTGTTGGGCGCGTCGGCTTGGGCTGTGGCGCGCACGTCGAGCACGTCGATGCGTGGCTCCCACCGGATCAAGGCCGCGCGGACGTCGGCCACGATCAGCGCGTGCGTGGCGACGTTGTTGGGCGCAAAGACATAATCGTGAATACCGCAACCAAAGTCCGGGCGCATGATGCGCGACCGCTTGGGCGTGGACAAGATGATCCAGATCGCCTCCCGGATGGAGGTCTCGCCGGATGACCATCCCAGTGCGCCCGTACCGTCCACTCGGATTGGGTATTTGACGCCAGTGCCAAGAAAGGATGGGGTGCTGGTCATGACTTAATCCCCCACCAGTACTGTGGGCAGTCCAACCATGACCGTGCCAGAGGCGTTGCCGCTGCTTTGGCTGGTGGTGTCGCCCATGCGCACGATGCTCTTGCCATTGGCGAAGACGGTTGCAGAGGCGGAGGTGAATTCGCATTTGGCTGTGGCACCCACAAAGTCGATGGACCCGGCTTCTGCTCCGTTGGAGCTTGGGATTTCACTCGTCTCAACGATCACCTCTTCGCCGCCTGCGATGACGTTGCTCGCTGTGCCGGTCGCGTCCGACAATTGTGCAATGTTCGGATAGGGCAGGGTGACCGGTGGTCCCGGAGGCGCCGGGGTTTGACGCATGTCCGGAAAGGCAAAGCAGATGCCGACGGTTCGAGCGATGGGTTTTGCCATCTCAGGTCTCCTTCCGGTCGATCTGGATGGCGCGCAATTGCGCCGGATCAAAGCTGTCGGCCGCCCAAGTGCAGCGCCAGACCATGTGCGCGGTGTTCTCATCCGGCGACACAACCAGTGTGTCGGGCACCAAGTCCTGCTTTCCAAAGATTGCCCAGCGGTTGGGACGGTCCGGGCAATGCCCTGTTGCTAACCTCAGTTGCGCGGTGAATTCATCTGCCGGTAGGTTGAAGCGGTAACCTGTGCCGCTGGCGGTGCTGTTTTGGAACACGGTGACCTCTGCTCCGGGGGGCAGAGTCGCGGTGGTTGATGGGGCCGTGAAATCTGGCGAGCGCCGATAGGCGTTATTGACCCTTGGGTGATAGGTGGCAACGTCATTCACGATGCTTGAATCCGGGATGCGGTCATCCTCTCCCATGCCATGCAAGCCGAACAGGTGCTGATCCAGATCGGTGGGGACTTCTGTGCCTGTGTCGACGTCGCTTTGCGGGTTCTCCCGGAGACGACGTTGGATACCTTCAATGTCGACGCGCCCTGAATTCACGCCTGCGCCGGGGTCCACATGCCCCAGAACGATGATGTCGATCCTCTCCTTTTCCGCGGCTAGATCAGGCTCGGGTGTGCCCGGAGCTTCATCCCCGGCCACAGTCAGCGACTTTAGCGAGACGTCGTCCGTCAGGACCGGCAAGCGCACGCCACTAACTGTGCTTTGCAGGATATATCCGGCGCGCATCACGACGCCGAACACGTCTCTTTCGACCGGGTGCCCAATGGTGGCGTTGATCGCCATGGCATCGAAATGCGTGTCATCCGGCAGGCGCGTAATCATGGGTTCAACTCCACCGTTGCGCCGATCACAGTGGTGGTGCCGGAGGCTTCGATCTTGATGTCGCCACTGGATTTCAGGCTGATCCCATCCGCGTTCAAAATGATCTCATTGCCGTTGTCATCCGCGATGGTCACACCCTTGTCGCTGCCGTCGATGAGCTTGATGACATTGCCGTCCTTGCTGGCCAGCGTCTTTTCTTCGACCTTATCGGTCGGCGGCGTGGTGGCGCCGTTATATAGAAATCCTAGCACAATCGGGCGTCGCCCGTTGAACGCAATCACAGCCAGATCGCCCACTTCAGCCGTGATCAGCATCCCTGCCTGATCCGAGGCGAAGGGGCTCATCACTGACAACCAGCTGCTCTCTACGCCATCGGGCATGTCCATGCGCTGCACACGCACCTTGCCAGGACCATCGGGGCTTTCGACATCAACCACTGTGCCCAATGTGATCGAAGGGGCGAGCGTGTCGGTCATGAGAAACACACCAGTTTTGTGCCGGTAAAGCTGGTGGTGTAGCCGCTGGCGCCAAAGTTGTGGGTGGCCTGCGTAATGCGGTAGGTGCCCCTATAAAGCTTGCCGATTTTGTGCACTTCGACGAGCTCGCCCGCGCGCAGCTCCGGCATGCCGATGCAGTTGCCCGCGCCTGTGATCAGGGTCTCTGCCATCTCGCGGAAGCGGGCGACAACTGCCTTTTCCACCTCTTCTTCGGTGGTGCCATTGTCCGGTTTGATAACCTCGCGCCCGCGTCCCAGAATGGATTTCAGATTGTCGCCCAATTCGCAGCCAAAGGCGCTGGATGTGGCCTCAATCGGTGCATCATCCCAGGTTTTCACGACCTTCAGCTTGGATTTGTCGGCAGCCGCGTTTGTATCAGCGCCGCGACCCTCAACTTCCCAGACCTGACTGGCGCTGGACAGGCTGGGGGTGAAGTCGATCAGATTGGTGCCCCAGATGAACGTGGTGATGGGGGTAACATCTGCGGTCTCGGGCGGGACCAGTTTCAAGCCCGGCGCGCCGTTGATTTGGGTCGTGACCATGGCCACACCAAGGTCCTTGGCACGCTTTTCGACTTCGTCAAACAACGGCCCGTCAACGGAAACATCTTCTTCTTCGGACCCTGCGTCCTCGACCGCGGACAGATCGATGTTGGTGACACCTGCGTCCTTGCAGATGTCCTCAATCACCTTCAACTGAGTACCCGAAAACGTCCCTTCGACCCATATCGTCTGCATGTCCCGCTGGAACGCATCCAGCACCCTGATTTTGGCGACTGGCAGCCCTGATGACGGGAACCCCGTGGTGACGGAAACGACCTCTCCATCCATAATCAGGTGCATATCGCCATCGTCGCGATAGCCGATGCTCAGCGACACTTTCGCGCCGGGCAACAGGTTGGGCACGGTGTCATCGCTGTCCCAGTATGTGCGTGGCTTGTCGTCGGAGTCCCATGGGTAAGAATAGACCGGCTCCAGCGCCTCCGGATCCCAGTCATAGACCGAGAATTCAAAGCTGTTGATCGCGGCCAGATCATCTACGAAAGACAAATCAATCACATCCGCCATCATGCGCCGCCCGATGGGCTGACCGTCAATCAGCAACTCGAATGCCGGGGTCAGGAAGCTGCGGCCTGCGCCAAGATCATTTGCCATTGTGCGCGCTCCTCATGTGACCAGCGGGGGCAGTTCAAGCTGCGTGCCCGGTGCCAGCGACGTGACATCGCTGAGGTTGTTGTAATCTGCGATCACCCGCCACAGCCCCGCATCGGCATAGGCGTCATGGGCGATCAGCGGCAGGGTTTCGCCCTCGGCCACGGTGTGCAGACGCGTGTGATCTGCGCTTTGCAGGTTCATTTCCTGCAACTGTTGGGCAATCGTTGCGTAGCGTTTCAGGGCAACCGTTACCGTCGCGCGCAGCGGCACACCAAGGCGGTCGAACAGCGTGTAGTTGCGCGTCATGTTCGTTACGATGGCGAGGAATGTCGGCTCTGCCGTGGCGTCTTTGGATTGGGCGCTAATTGGGAAGTTCTTGCCCCAACTGACCCGCACAAGAGGCGGGCGGTGAAGTTTGTCCGTCACGGCCACCAACTTCGCCAGTGCTTCGACCGGTTTGGTCACCGAACGTTCCCCGCCGGTGCCCAACACGGAGGCATCCGCCCCGGGATCCGTCGCATCAAAGAACAGGTCCAGCGAGATTGTCTCTGCATCGCCGCGCACGAACTGGATCAGTGGTTGGTTCAACCCTGGGATCGCGACCTCGCCATACTGCATGGCTTTGGAAAAGCTGAGTTCGGACGGCGTGTATGGCACGGTGATTGGGTCCGCCCCTTCCAGCGGGGTGTCTGCGTCTTGCATGGGCTGCAGTGTCATGGGCATCGTCATGGTTCAGTACCTCTGCCCAAAGCTGCGCCGCCGCACTGAACTGTCCGCCTCGCGCCGGGAGTCCTCGGCCTTCATCCGCGCCAGTTCCGCGCGCATGACTTGCACAGCCATCGCGATGATTTCGTCGCGGTTGTCCGTCCCTGATCCTGCGCTTTCGATCACAGTTTCGATGGAGCCGATTTGCACATCCACACTCAAAACGCGTCTCCTATGGCTGAGGCGACCGTGGCCAACGCTTTGCCCGGGCTGGCCAGAAGCGAGAGTTTCTCGTGCGCGATCTCCAGTGTTTCAATCGCGATACCGGACGTGCCCGCGTTGAGGGCCGGGCCGCTCCACTTGCGTGGTATGCCCCGTTCAAAGCGCCAGATTTTGATGGGAACGCGGGTTTCATTGGCGATGAAGATCAACCCGTCGCGTCGCAGCCCTTCACCGTTGACGAATGACTCGTGCCACATCAGCAGGTCTTCGGAAAAGGCCATGCCTTGTTTCAGCGTGATCGTGCTGTAGCTCGCACGGCCCGGGAATTGGTACACCCGGTCGTTCACGCCACCGGCTTTGATCTCGGTTATCTCAATCTCGCTGTCGAGGCCGGAACACTCGCTGAACCCGCCCAACACGGTCCCCAAAGCGGACTGCGCCCCGGCGACAAAGCTGCCGAACCCGCTGCGGTTCGCGTCGATCTCAAACAGCGTGACATAGAAGTTGAAGCTGGTGAGCGGATCAAGGATCTGGTCGGGGATCATGTGCGGTTCTCCGTCACGCTGAGCGCATCAAAGGCGTGGCTGATGCGGAAGATCACGAACTCTGCCGGGACAGTGGGAGCGAGGGCGACGTCGATGATTAACTGGCCATTGTCGGTTACTTCGCTTGGGTTGTTTTCATCATCGCACTTGACGGCAAAGGCTTCGGCGGGCGCACGCCCGGCCAGCAGCCCCTTGCGATAGGCGTTTTCCAGAAGGCTGGTAACCATCGTGGTCAGCACATGGCGCAGATGCGGGGCATTGGGTTCAAACACGATGGTGCGCAGGGCGCGTTCCAAAGTGCGTTCAATCGCGTCCACAATCCGCCGCGCGGTCAGGAATTGCCATGGCGTGCCAAGCGCAAGCGACCGCGTGCCATGCGCACGTATGCCGCGTCCGGGATCGGCGGTGATCAGGTTTACACCTTCACTGTTCAGCAGCCCGTGTTGGACCGCATCAAAGGTGACAGACACACCTTCGCAATTGCTGATGGGAAGGTTCGCGCCAGAATGATGGATGCCGTTTGCCAGTTCCGCTTGGGCGAACATCCCGCACATATGTCCGCCGGGTGGGCGTAGGGTTTCGCCATTGTCCGATGCGGGGTCCGCTACGCGCAACCAAGGACCAAACAGCCCGAGCCGAGGTTCTGGTCCAAGTTCCGCCGCCCAAGAGCGCAAATCCTGAAGGTCGGCCTCGGGTCCGGTGTGTTCGACAATCGCGATTTTGTAAGGACCAACAATCGCCGGGTTTGCCATGTCCCGCTGCAATTGCAATACGTCCTGGCGCGCCAGTTCCACTGGCTGGGTCAGCCGCGTCAGCGTGTAGACCGGGACTTTGTCATCTGCAAAAGCACCGGGCGCCACGGCAAAGGCGGTTGGTTGCGCAAGGGCTTCCAGCGGCTCGAAATCGGGTTTGAAAAACCGCAAGGTGGCGAGGTCAAGGGACACGTCACTCAGTGCAAAAGCGCCATCCGCATCCGATGTTACCGTGCCTCCGCGCCCGGCCACGTCCACGAGGACTCCGGGCAGGGGAACGGTCGTGCCCATGTCATCCACACGCA
>CAZDXI010000139.1:0-8114 GCA_964509095.1 uncultured Rhodobacterales bacterium | reverse complement strand
TGCTGAAATGGGGTTCTCGGTTGCTGAAGGTCCGCGCATTGACACGGACTGGTACAACTTTGATGCGCTGAACATTCCCGGTCACCACCCTGCGCGCGCAGAGATGGATACGTTCTATATGCACCGCGCCGAGGGCGACAATCGTCCGCCCCATGTGCTGCGCACGCACACAAGCCCCGTGCAAATCCGTTCCATGGAGAAAATGGGCGCACCGCTGCGCATCATCTGCCCCGGCGGCGTGTACCGCGCGGATTACGACCAGACGCACACACCGATGTTCCATCAGGTCGTAGGCCTCGCGGTTGACAAGGATATCTCGATGGCGAACCTGAAATGGGTGCTGGAGGAATTCGTCAAAGCATTTTTCGAAGTGGATGGAGGCGTCGAACTGCGCTTCCGTGCGTCGCACTTCCCGTTCACAGAACCCTCAGCCGAAGTTGATATCCGCTGTTCATGGGAAGGCGGCACGCTAAAAGTGGGCGAGGGGGACGATTGGCTCGAAATCCTCGGCTCGGGAATGGTGCATCCCAAAGTGCTGCAAGCGGGCGGGATCGATCCGAACGAATGGCAGGGCTTTGCATTCGGGATGGGGATCGACCGGATCGCGATGCTGAAATACGGCATTCCTGATTTGCGTGCGTTCTTTGACAGTGATCTTCGCTGGCTGCGCCACTACGGCTTTGCGTCGCTGGATGTACCAACGCTGCACGGTGGTCTGAGCCGGGCGTGATTTTGGCGCAATGCGCGCTAACTCAGCCGCATGAACAAAGCACTCATTGGCGTATTGATCGTCATGATCGTGATCGCGCACGTCTTCCTGTGGCGCTCGGACATGGCGACGGATATGAAGATCGTGTTCACCACGATTAACGCACTGGCTTGGATAGTTATCCTTGCGCCTGCCTTTTTGGTCGGGCGATGGTTGACCGCAGTAGAGACGCGCAACAAGGACAATGCCCATGCCGAGAATCCTGATCGTGGACAGCAATCCAAAGGACCGCAATGACGTCATCCGGGCGGAGTCTGGGCTTTCATTGGGCGAAGGCTATGCACAGGTCCTGAAAGCGTTGCGCGAAGATGCGGACATAGAAATCACATGCCCTTATGATAACGAACCGATGCCGGAGCTGAGCGATTTCGATGGTGTGGTGTTCACCGGGTCTTCTGTCGACTGGAACACGGACGATGCACGAGCGCAGCCTTTGGCCAATGTAATGCGGCGCGTGTTTGACCTTGGCTTGCCCACACTTGGGTCCTGCAATGGAATGCAGCTGGCCGCCAGCGTGCTGGGCGGATCATCCGAAGTCAGCCCAAATGGACGCGAAGACGGATTGGCCGCCAACGTTGAATTGACGCAAAAGGGCAAGGCACACCCCATGATGGCAGGGCGCAAAAACGTTTACTCGGTGCCTTGCACGCACCGGGACGAGGTCGTGCGTTTGCCCGACGGGGCGGACCTGTTGGCCGGGAACGCGCATTCCAGAGTTCAGGCATTCGCCTATGAAAAGGACGGCGTGTCGTTTTGGGGCATGCAGTACCATCCGGAGTTCTCGCCGGCCTTTGTTGGTAACTATCTGGGCGCCGTAGGACGTGTGTCGCGTGAGGTGGCAGATGATTTGATAGTGGCGGAAACCGACCAAGATGCCGCG
Source organism: uncultured Rhodobacterales bacterium (assembly GCA_964509095.1). Taxonomy (GTDB): domain Bacteria; phylum Pseudomonadota; class Alphaproteobacteria; order Rhodobacterales; family Rhodobacteraceae; genus Aliishimia. The sequence continues at coordinate 6,465 of CAZDXI010000139.1, read as the reverse complement.
GAACGGCTTGGAACCAGCACACAGGATCAACGCTTGCAAGGGCGCACAATTGAACTCCAGAATTGGTTGGCCCGTCTGTAGGCCTTTGGGTGCACAGGAAGTTGATGTGACCTCTCCTGCAAATTCGATAGCGTGGCGCGCATGATTTGGGCTGTTTTGATTTTACTGGTTTTCGGGACATCCGCGCAAAGCCAGTCGTCGACACAGGGTTGTCACGCCGAAACTGCGTGCGATCTGGATGGTCGTTCCTATCACGTGAAAGAACCGGACAACTGGGATGGGGAAAGTGCTCTGCCGGTGCTGCTGCACTTTCATGGCTGGGGGCGTCAGGGCGATCTGATCGTGAAGCACCAGCGGATTTCTGGTGCGACCCGGCGGCGTGGCGTCTTGCTGATTGCGCCAAACGGAAGTGGTGGTTCTTGGGATTTCTGGCGTGCCGGAACCGAGGATGTGTCCTTCGCTCGCGCTGTATTGGAAGATGTTCGGTCGCGTTACCCCATACTGAATGATCAGGTTTTCGTGTCAGGGTACAGTTATGGGGCGGCTATGGCGTGGCGATTTGTCTGTGATGATGGCGCAGATGTTGCAGCGCTCATGTCGATTTCCGGCACAATCCGGCAAACGGAACCTTGTCCCACCGCCCCGGCAGAAGTCCGGCATGTGCATGGCGTGAAAGACAATGTCATGCGCTTCCCCTCTGGTGACAATGGGTCGCTGTTTTACCCAGTGCGGCTATGGCGAGATGTCTATGACTGCGATCAAGCCTTGGACAAAGGTACATGGCAAGCGGTGTCGTTCCTGACGTTGCAGCGTACGGAATGGGAAGACTGTTCCAGCGGTCGTGTAAGTCTGGATGTTCATCCGGGAGGTCACTTTATCCCGCACGGTTGGATCGCGCGACATTTGGATGAATTGCTGGGGAACGATCCGGTTTACCCCTGATAAAATCCTGATTTTAATAAACTTTCAAATAATTTGATTGTAGTCGAATCTTTGTGATTAGGCTTGCGCGTTGTAGTAATACGCGCATGTTGGGTGACCTCAAAATCGTAGGGTTTATGTCCGCCATTCTCGCGGTTGCGCTGGTTGTGGGGTTCTCGTTCCCGGCACTGACAGAGCGTGGGGCCGCGGACCCAAAATCCGCTCAGGTGCAGGAAACCGTGGCAAATGAGCGTGAACGCTGCAAATCCAGTTTGGATGGTGTTGATTGCGGTTGTTATGCGCAAAAGGCCGGATACTTGAAAACGCAAGCGGGGCCAAAGGCTGCGGGTGGGCGATATGTGGATCAAACCGATCTTGCACGTTCTCAAGCTGCATCGGGGTGCCGCAAGTAACGCAAGGCGTTTGTTCAGCCTGTTATCTGCAAACACAGTTGAGTTCATTCATAGCGTCTATGCCGCCAGAACTGCTGCCTTGGCTTGAACCTTGGGTCGTTCTTTGTCATTGCGGGTCACAGCAATTGACCCGCTTGAGGCTGACCCATGAAATTCACGATGTCCTGGCTGAAATCCCATCTGGAGACGGATGCCACACTTGACCAGATCACCGAGGCACTGACCGACCTTGGCCTGGAAGTTGAAGGTGTTGAAGATCGCGGAGCCAAGCTGGCGGACTTTACAATCGGCAAAGTTTTGTCTGCTGAAAAGCACCCCGATGCGGATCGGCTCCGCGTGTGCCAAGTGGCCACGGATGAGGGCGAAAAGCAGATCATCTGCGGCGCGCCAAATGCACGTGAAGGCATCACCGTTGTGGTCGCGAAACCTGGAGTTTATGTGCCGGGCATCGATACCACGATTGGTGTCGGTAAAATCCGGGTATCGAAAGCTTTGGCATGATGGCGTCCGAGCGGGAGATGGAACTGTCGGACGAACATGACGGGATCATCGAACTGCCTTCGGGTGAAGTTGGCGATCGGTTTGTGGATTGGCTGGCAGCCAATGACCCGTCCAAAATCGACCCGGTGATCGAAATCGCAATCACACCGAACCGCCCAGATGCGCTGGGCGTGCGGGGCATTGCACGCGATCTGGCCGCACGAGGCCTTGGGACTATGAAAGCTCGCGAAGTGGAACCCGTTCCTGCTGCTTTCAAAGCTGACATGACAGTCACGATTGATGAGGATACGCTGGATGGAAACCCGCTGTTCTGCGGGCGTCTCGTTCGAGGTGTGAAAAACGGACCGTCGCCGGAGTGGTTGCAGGACCTTCTGCGCGCGATTGGGTTGCGCCCGATTAACTTCCTCGTCGATGTGACAAACTTCTTCACGTACGACCAGAACCGCCCGTTGCACGTCTTCGATGCGGACAAGGTGAACGGGAACCTGCGCGTGCACCGCGCGGCAGGTGGTGAAACGCTGCTGGCGCTCGACGGCAAGGAATACACGTTCCAAGCGGGTCAGATGGTCATTTCGGACGAAAAAGGCCCGGAATCCATCGCGGGAGTGATGGGCGGCGAGGAAACCGGCTGCACGGATGATACCGTGAACGTGTTCATCGAAAGCGCCTATTGGGACCCGGTTCAAACCGCCTACACAGGCCGGGCGCTCAAGATCAATTCGGATGCGCGGTATCGGTTCGAACGGGGCGTTGATCCCGCCTTCACACCGGTTGGGTTGGAACATGCCGTGCGCATGATCGTCGATCACGCAGGCGGCGAGGCGTCCGAACTTGTTCAGGCGGGCGACATGCCAGATACATCCCGCGCCTACAAGCTGGATGCGGCGCGCTGTTCGTCGCTGGTGGGTATGGATATCCCAGAGGCTACGCAGCGCGCGACGCTCGAAGCTCTGGGCTTTGTGTTAGACGGCGACATGGCGCAGGTGCCGAGCTGGCGCCCGGATGTGCAAGGCGAAGCCGATCTGGTCGAGGAAGTTGCACGAATTGCATCGCTAACAAAGCTGCAAGGCAAGCCTCTGCCGCGTTTGGCGGGCGTGCCAAAGCCCGTGATGACACCGATGCAACGGCGCGAACAGGCGGCACGGCGCACAGCGGCTGCGTTGGGCTACAACGAATGTGTGACTTACACCTTCATTGATCGCGCAAGTGCAGAGCTATTCGGCGGTGGCGACGATGCCACGATGCTGGAGAACCCAATCTCGAGCGATATGAGCCACATGCGTCCCGCGTTGTTGCCGGGATTGTTGCAAGCCGCCGCGCGTAATCAGGCGCGGGGTTTCATGGATATGGCGCTGTTCGAAGTCGGCCCTGCATTCCATGGCGGTGAGCCGGAGGAACAGCATCTGCTTGTGTCTGGTCTGCTGATCGGGCGCACGGAACCAAAAGACGTGCATGGGGCGTCGCGCCCTGTTGATGTGTTTGACGTCAAAGCCGATGCAGAGGCTGTTTTGGCTTCAATGGGCGCCCCGGCAAAAGTACAGATCCTGCGTGGCGCACAAAGCTGGTGGCACCCGGGGCGGCACGGCAAAATCTGCCTGGGGCCGAAGAAGGTGTTGGGTATCTTTGGCGAAGTGCATCCCAAGGTCATGGCGGCGATGGACGTGAAAGGGCCGGCGATGGCCTTCACCTTGTGGCCTGAAGAAATTCCGATGCCGCGCAAATCCGGGGCCACCCGCAAAGCGCTGGAAATCAGCGATTTGCAATCAGTCGAGCGTGACTTCGCCTTTGTTGTGGATGCGGATGTTGCGGCCCTTGATCTGGTGAATGCGGCGGCGGGTGCAGATAAGGCGTTGATCACGGACGTGCGAGTCTTTGATGAATTCATCGGTGGTAGCCTTGGTGAGGGGAAGAAGAGCCTTGCCATTACTGTTCGATTGGAACCCAGCGCTGCGACGCTCACCGACAAAGACATCGAAGCTGTAGCCGAGAAAGTCGTGACCAAGGTGACCAAAGCCACGGGCGGCGTTTTGCGCGGCTAGGTCTTGGCGCGGGGCAGTTTCCCGCTATGTGTCGCTGGCAACGCGAAAGGAACGGGCATGCTGAACGTCTATTTGTCAGGTGAAATTCACACGAGTTGGCGCGAGGATATCGCGCAGGCGTGCGAGGGTTTGGATGTGACGTTCAACGCGCCGGTCACGGATCACGCGGCCAGCGACGATTGCGGTGTCGCGATCTTGGGCGAAGAGCCGAACAAGTACTGGCACGACCATAAGGGCGCGATGATGAATGCCATCCGCACTCGCAAGGGCATTGAAGATGCCGACGTGGTGGTTGTGCGGTTTGGGGACAAGTACAAGCAGTGGAATGCCGCGTTTGATGCAGGCTATGCGTCGGCGCTGGGCAAGAGCCTGATCATTTTGCAACCGCCAGAGCATGATCACGCCCTTAAAGAGGTCGATGCAGCTGCGTTGGCGGTTACCCGCGACCCCAAAGAGGTCGCGGAAATATTGCGGTATGTTCTGACCGGTAGTTTGCCCGGCTAAGCGTTCGTCGCGCTCTTTCAAGCGCGCCTCACGATGATCAATCGCGAGGGGGGATCACCAGACCTTTTTGCACGGCAGGCCGGTCGAGGAAACGGTCCAGATATGCGACGAGGTTCCCGTGGTCTGACCAACCCACCGCATCCTTTGCACCATAAAAATCGAGCGCGCGTAGCCACGGGGCAATGGCGATATCGGCAATAGAATACTGGCCCGCGATCCAGTCCTTGTCCGCAAGTTCTTTATCAAGCACGGCGAGCAGGCGTTTGGCCTCATCGACGTAACGTTGTTGCGGGCGTTTGTCTTCCCACTGAGACCCAGCAAATTTGTAGAAAAAGCCCATTTGCCCCAGCATCGGGCCAAGCCCGCCCATCTGGAACATCAGCCATTGAATGGTCTTTGCACGGTCTGACGCAGACTCTCCGATCAGTTGGCCCGTCTTGTCTGCGAGATAGATCAGGATCGCGCCGCTTTCGAACAGGCCGACCGGCGTTCCGTCCGGGCCATTGGGGTCGATGATCGCTGGAATCTTGTTGTTCGGGTTCAGGGACAGGAACTCAGGGCTTTTGACGTCCACATCCGAGAGCGTGACTTTGTGCGCCTCGTAAGGCACGCCCATTTCCTCCAGAGCGATGGAAACTTTCACACCGTTGGGCGTCGGGAAAGAATACAGCTGCAAAACATCTGCGTTTGTAGGCGCCCATTTCTGGGTAATTGGGAATGCGGATAGATCGGCCATTTCGGTGTCCTTTATCAAGTATGACAAACAGATAGACGTTTTTCCCCGAGTAAATAGTCTTTCAGTTGTGCATAACTGTGCTATCAAATGTGGAACGGTGAACAGTCAACAAAAAACACCGTTACTGTAGTGGAGAGGGAAACTGTAAAAATGCTTCAAGAATTCAAGGATTTCATTGCCAAGGGCAATGTTATGGACATGGCTGTCGGTATCATTATCGGCGCTGCGTTCACTGCGATTGTCACGTCTCTGGTGGATGATCTGGTCAATCCGTTGATCGGTATCTTCATGGGCGGCGTCGATTTCGGAGGCCTCGAAGCCAAGGTTGGTGAAGCTGTGTTCACATACGGCAACTTCATCATGGCACTGATCAACTTCCTGATCATCGCATGGGTTGTGTTTATGCTGGTGAAGATGGTCAACCGCGTCAAAGGCGAAGAAGAGCCTGCGGAAGAAGAGCCCGCAGGTCCGTCGCAGGAAGAACTGCTGACAGAGATCCGCGACGCGCTTAAAGCACGCGGCTAATCTGAATTAGAACGGTGGAGCGGCCCTGCTGAACAGCGGGGCCGCTTTGCGTTTGTTTACTGCTTCAGGGCCAGTTGCGGCGCAATGACGTCCAGCCCAAGCGCTTTGCCGACTGCATAGTAAGTCAGTTTGCCCGCATGCACGTTGAGCCCGTTCAAAAGATGCGGGTCATCCTCGCAAGCTTGTTTCCAGCCTTTGTCCGCAAGTGCCAGCATGAAGGGCATCGTCGCATTGCCCAAAGCAATGGTGGACGTCCGCGCAACAGCCCCGGGCATGTTGGCAACGCAGTAGTGCATGATCCCATCCACATCATAGATCGGGTCCTGATGGGTCGTGGCTTTTGATGTTTCAAAACACCCGCCTTGGTCGATCGCCACATCCACGATCGCAGCCCCCGGTTTCATGTCCGAGAGTTGCGCACGTGTCACCAGTTTGGGGGCGGCGGCTCCGGGGATCAGCACCGCCCCGATGACCATATCCGCTTGTTCGACAAGCTCAGCCGTATTGCCTGCGCTGGCATAACTGTTCTTGAACTGATTGCCGAACACGTCATCCAAATACCGAAGCCGGGACAGGGAGCGATCCAGAACGGTCACATCCGCACCCATGCCAGCTGCCACACGCGCGGCGTGCGTGCCGACGACACCTCCGCCGATGACTACCACACGCGCGGGACCGACACCGGGCACACCGCCCATAAGAACACCGCGACCACCATTTGCCTTTTGCAGGGTCCAGGCCCCGACTTGCGGCGCGAGTTTCCCGGCGACCTCGGACATTGGCGCAAGAAGAGGCAAGCCTCCTGCTGCATCCGTCACGGTTTCAT
>CAZDXI010000138.1:0-8128 GCA_964509095.1 uncultured Rhodobacterales bacterium | reverse complement strand
TGAAACCAGGGGATAAGGTTCTGACCAATGCCTTCACGCTTGCCCCGGTCCCCGGCGCGGTGGCCGCCGTAGGCGGCGTGCCCGTGTTCGTTGGTGTGACCGAGCAGCTGACAATTGATTTCGAGGATCTGGCGGGCAAACTGGATCAATCTGATGTGCTCTTGCTCAGCCATATGCGCGGGCACCTGTGCAACATGGAAAAGCTGGTGGAGATGTGCTGCGCAGCAAACGTCACAATCATTGAGGATTGCGCGCACACGATGGGGGCTGCGTGGAATGGCGTCGCCTCCGGGCGTTCGGGGCTGGTGGGGTGCTATTCCTGTCAGACCTACAAGCACGTGAACTCGGGTGAAGGCGGTTTGCTCGTCACCGACAATGAAGAGATCGCGGCGCGTGCCGTGATGTTGTCTGGGTCCTATATGCTTTATGAACGGCATCTTGCTGCGCCGGACCCGGAGGTGTTTGAGCGGGTGAAGTACGACACTCCGAACATCTCGGGGCGCATGGACAACCTGCGCGCGGCCATCCTGCGACCACAGTTGAAAGCACTGGATACTCAGGTTGCGCGCTGGAATGAGCGCTATTTTGCCTTGGAGGCGGGATTGCGGGAAACGCCGGGCCTGACAATTGTGGAGCGGCCCAAAGCCGAAAGTATCGTTGGGTCGTCGTTCCAGTTCCTGTTGCTCGACTGGGCGGCCGACAAGGTTCAGGCCGTGGTGAAGCGCTGCGCCGAGCGCGGCGTAGAGCTGAAATGGTTTGGGGCCGCGGAGCCTGTTGGGTTCACGTCTCGCTATGACTCGTGGCGTTACGCGCCGAGTACGGCGATGCCATCCAGCGACCGGGTTCTGGCGGGGATCGTTGATCTACGCGTTCCGCTCACATTCTCGCTGGAAGACTGCGCCCTGATTGCGCGGATCATCCGCAGCGAAGTCTCGGCTGTGTTCCAATCCTAACAGACGGGAGCGGCGCTGTTTTGCAGAAGCAAAAAGCGCCCCGCCCACCGTCCCATCGCGCACCGGGTGGAAATTTTGCTTGATCCAAAGCACAGTCCCTGTCTGTTTGTGCGAAAGACAACAGAAAGACACGTTCTATGACTTTGACGACCAAACCCGCCCGAGATTTGAGTGCGATGCTGGAGGCCAAACAGATCTCCGCCGTTGAGTTGATGCGCGCGACGTTGGATCGGATCGCGGCAGTGAACGGCACCGTGAACGCCATCGTCTCCCTGCGGGATGCGGATGCGTTACTCGCCGAAGCAAAAGCGGCAGATCAAGCAGAACGTAAGGGCTGGCTGCACGGTATCCCCATTGCGATCAAAGACTTGGCGAATGCGGCGGGCTTGCCGACCTCTATGGGGTCACCGATCTTTGCCGGTCAAATGGCGGAAAGCGATGACGTCATGGTCGCGCGTCTGCGCGCCGCCGGAGCGATTGTGATCGGCAAGACCAATACGCCGGAATTCGGTCTGGGCAGTCACACGTTCAACCCGGTTTTTGGCGCGACCAAGAACCCTTATGATCCGTCGCGCACCTGCGGTGGGTCCTCGGGCGGTGCGGCGGTCGCGCTGGCGACTGGCATGCTGAGCGTTGCGGATGGTTCTGACATGATGGGGTCTTTGCGCAACCCTGCGGCTTGGAACAATGTCTATGGCATGCGGCCCACCGAAGGGCTGGTGCCGAGCGAACCAAAGGGTGACACCTACCTGATGCGCATCGCAACCAACGGGCCGATGGCGCGCAATCCCGGAGATTTGGCAGCCCTTCTGGACACGATGGCCGGACCGGACCCCCGTCAGCCGTTTGGAATTTCCCTGCCTGCCAGTCTGCCGGAACTGGAGGCAGACACAGCCGGTCGTCGTATTGGCTGGCTGGGCGACTGGGGTGGTGCCTATGTGTTCGAACCTGGCATTACAGAGCTATGTGAAAAGGCGCTGGGCCAACTCAGTGACATCGGTCTGAATGTCGAACCCGTCGATCCACCCCATCCGGCAGAAGCGATCTGGGACAGCTGGCGCGGTTTGCGCAGTTACGCGATGGCTTGCGGGATGGGGCCGCTCTACGACAACCCGGACACGCGCGACAGTCTCAAGCAGACTGCACAGTGGGAGATAGAAAACGGCCGCTCCATGACCGGAGCAGAGGTGCATCGCTTGTCCGGCCTTCGCAGCGATTGGTTCGCGCGTGCGGCTAAACTATTTGAAACCTATGACGCTTTGGTCCTGCCATCCGCGCAAGCTTGGCCGTTTCCGGTGGAAACCGAGTACCCGCAAGAGATCGCGGGACGTGCCATGGACACCTATCACCGCTGGATGGAGGTCATGATCGCGCCCAGCCTGATTGGCCTGCCTGTGGTGAATGTGCCCATCGGTTTTGGCGACACGGGCCTGCCAATGGGCATGCAACTCATCGGGGCGCGAGGTTCGGACGCACGGCTGCTGCAAATCGCGCAAAGCTGGCACAAGGCGACGGACTGGCCGGGATCGCATCCTCCGCAGCTTGGCTGAAAACCTTGATTGCCTGCGTCGGTTGGCGCAGACTTAACGTATGACAGCCGCTGTTCACACCGGAGAACCGTCGGACAGGCCGCATGGCTTGCCTGAATTGCATACACCCAGCGTCGCGCTCTTGAAGGAAGCGCTGAGGCAAGGCTGGGTGGATTTCTGGCTTGCTCCGGGGCTGGGTCTGTTCTTCGGCGCTGTTTACGTGGCGATTGGTCTGGGCATCACTTGGCTGACCCTGAGCACAGGGCAGAGCTTTTGGCTGGTGCTGGCTGCGATTGGGTTTCCGCTGATTGGTCCCTTCGCGGCTGTGGGGCTTTACGAAGTCTCGCGCCGGATCGAAGAGGGGCAACCGCTCGATCGGTCCGACATCCTTGGCGTCGTGTGGCGGCAACGCTCTCGGCAATTGCCGTGGCTGTGCACCATCATCGTGATCCTGTTCTTGTTCTGGTTCTTCGTGGGGCACATGATCTTTGCGTTGTTTCTGGGTCTAAGTGCGATGACCAATGTGTCCTCGTCTTTGGATGTGTATGTCACCGGTGAAGGGCTCAGTATGCTGGCCGTTGGCTCCCTTGTGGGGGCGGGGTTTGCGACGGTGCTTTACAGCTTTTCGGTGCTGGCGCTGCCTTTGGTGCTGGACCGGGAAATTGACTTTGTCACAGCCATGCTGCGTTCCATCGCAATGGTACGGGACAACCCCGTCGTGATGCTGGGCTGGGGTATCCTGTTGGCCGTGTTGATCTTTTTGGCAATGCTGCCTGCGTTCTTAGGATTGCTGATCGTGTTCCCGTGGCTCAGCCATGCCAGTTGGCACGTCTACTCGCTGCTGCGTCAACCGGGCTGAACCTCTCGACCCATCTTAATCAGTTCCGCGCGCAAGGCGTCTGCCTTTACGTCCCCGGCTTCCAGTGCAAACACATAAGCATGCGTCAGGTAAAACCCGCGTGCATCCTCATCCTGAGCATTCCGAGCGGCCTGTTCATACAGTCCCACAAGAGCCGCCACATCCCCAACTTCATGCGCTGCCAGAAGCTGCGCGTCGAGGTCGTTCATTCCGCCGCTTGGGTCTGGCTGGCTTGCCATGCATCCAGCCGTGCGGCGACCCAGTCGTGGAACATATGTGTGGGGCTATCCATCGCAGGCGAGAATCGCCCGCCATCAAACATCGGGGCGTGGCGGCCGCGCTGCATGCCTTCGACGACAAAGATGTCCTCTTCGAACACGGTCTTCCATTGCTCGGTATTGCGCTGGCGCAACCCGTCATCGGTGCTCGGTGTTGCATAGTAAAGATGGATGTTTTCGACCGTGCGATCCGTTGCCTCGGGCACCAATACGATGGCAAAGGCGTGATCGCGATGCACACCCAGCAACACATTGGGATAGACGGCGATGTATTCTGCGGCGGTGTCCCACGTGTCTGACAAGTCGTCGAAATCGGGGAAGGACTCTCCGTCCTCATTGGTGATCTGGCGATAAACCAGCGTACCCTGACCAGAATACGCTCCCGGTTGTTCGATATTGTAGTGATCTTCCAGCCGGGAATAGCTGTTCAATCCGGGATGGACCCACGGCAGGTGGTAGCTTTCGCAGTAATTCTCGACCGCCAGCTTCCAGTTGCAGGAAACTTCCAGTTGGAACCGGCTGTCCGCGCCGCCGTGGTACAACGGTTTGTCGAATTCCGCCCATCGCTTCAGCAGGTCGCTGTGTACGTCCTCAAACGCAGGCGCGGTGCCAGAGACGTTGACCCAAACCACGTCAAACCAGACATGACTGCGAATTTCGACCAGCCCGAGCGTATCGCGATCAATGCCTTCGGCGGTGTTGTGACCCGGTCCACCGACATGCGGGGTGGAGACCAGCTTGCCCTCGGTCGAATAACACCAGCTGTGATAGGGGCAGCGAATGGCGCCTTCGATCTTGCGGGGCTCTTCGACAAGGATCATGCCACGATGTCGGCAGGTGTTTTGATACACGCGGACCTGGCCCGTGCGATCCCTCAGCAAAAGCAACGGCATCCCAAGGAATGTCAGCGGAACTGCATCTCCGGGTTCGGGAACGTCTGCTGCAACAGCCAGCCCAGCCCATTCATTCATCAGAATGGCCTTGTTTTCCGCCGCGTGCAGCTCTGGGTCAATGTAATGGCCGTTAGGCAAGCCATTGGCATTGCCAACGGGTTGGCGGACGGAAGACAGATCGGAAAAAATGTCGGTCATGGGCGGGGCATCCTGTATCACGCTGTACGCAACATTGGCCGCATTTCCAGATCACGTCTGTCTTCATGGCGACTGGAGTTTTCTTTTTGCGACATCGCTAATCCAGCAGAATGCGGTGTTAGCGGAAGCTTGCAGACCCTTGCAAAAGGCGCTTGTGGAACTCAGGAACATCATCTGCCTGTACGATCCCGGAACTGCGTCCGACTTCCAGGCCACGATCAATGCCGGTGCCGACATATTCATAAACCATGCGGGTTACGCGTTCGGATTCCGCGTTCTCCGGGACGGTTCGGGTCACATACCCGGACCAAAAGTTATTCTCAAAAGAAGACACTGGATGCAGGAAGTTGAAACTGGAGGTCTGCACGCGCCTGCGTGAAATCATCAACCCAATTCCATTTTCCAAGCGCAGCACAAGTCCGCGGAATTCTCTGAGTTCGGACGTCATCGGTAAGCCCTGTTGGCGCATTGCCTCGCGAGCTTCAAAGCCTCGTATGAACGTCCCGTTCATTCCATTGCGCCAGACGCGCGTTAATCCGATGACGTAGTTGTCAGGTGACACAAAGCTTCGGCGGCTGAACCGATAAAATCCAGTTGGAAACACGTCTTCAGGAAGTTCAGTCCCGGCGCCAAGGTAATTGGCCAATTCCGGACCATTCAGCATGGAGTTGGACGCGCCAAGCCGGTCGACCGGTTCTAGAAGAACGCGGGCATCTACGCCGAAAAAGACACAGATACGCGCCAGAACATCCGGTCGTGGAAAGCTCTCTCCGGCGAGGTAACGATTGAACTGAGTTCTGTTGATGCCAAGCTGGCGCGACAACTCTGAAATGGAAGGATAAGCGCGCGACAAGGTGCGCAGATTAGACCCAAACATGCTGCGAAGTTCAGCAGGAGATTTATTGAGGCGCGTCACATTGTTCTCGCTTAGGCAGAAATTCGAGGTCAGTCATCAACCCCGAATTGATTTTCCTTCGAAATTTTACGCTGTTTAGCGTCACCATTGACCCAATTCCGTACCAAACCATAAGGAGCGCGACACAAAATGCAAGCGTGCGGTGCGTCCTTGCACATACCTAGTAGGTATAAACTTCGGTTAACATTGTCCTAATATCCACGAAATCTGTCGAAGCGGAAATTTGAAATGTATGGTGTAATTCTCTGGAGTGATCCGTACGTGCGCAAGGCTGTGATTTGGTGCGAGGAAAAGGGAAGCCTTGCATACTACGAAGCACCCGAGCACGTCGAACGCGCAGACGATCTGTTTTTTGATACCGGTGACTATGTTGAATTTGATGTGACGATGGATAACGACCTGGCACGCGCACAAAACGCGCAAGTGGTCATGTCAGCTGGTGGGCCGTCTATTCCACACACGTTGAGCATTGGGACATATTCCGACCCCGTCATTCGCAAACCCTTGTCAGACGGTGAAGCACGGGTCATTCAACTGGCGGACCACAGGGCAACCCCGCAGCCACGCCAATTGGAATTCAATCGCCGCGGCTAAGCGCGGCAACTCCGGTTCGCGCGACTTCTGTCAGTCCCAGCGGTTGCATCAATTCAGCAAACGCGTCGACCTTTTCGGGCGAGCCAGTGATCTCAAACACAAAGCTTTCCAGCGTGCTGTCGACAACATTGGCGCGGAAGATATCGGCGAGCCGCAGTGCCTCGACACGCTTGTCTCCGGTGCCGGTGACTTTGAACATCGCCAGTTCGCGTTCCACACTGCGCCCTTCGACGGTCAGGTCATGCACATCATGCACGGACACGATGCGACCCAATTGGGATTTGATCTGTTCGATCACCTGAGGCGTTCCAGACGTCACGATCGTGATGCGGGACAAATGCCCGGTGTGATCCACTTCGGCCACCGTTAAGCTGTCGATGTTATAACCACGACCAGAGAACAGACCAATGACGCGCGCCAGCACGCCCGGTTCGTTTTCGACCAGCACCGCGAGCGTGTGACGTTCCTCCACATCGCTGAAGGTGGGGCGAAGGTTGTAGGCGGAATGGCTGGTGGCGCCTTTTTTGATTTTCAAAGCTGACATGTTCGAAGCCCTACCTTAGCCTTTCTGAAGTGAAAAAATGACCCGGCATTTGTAAACACCGTTACGATCAAATGCTTTGCGGATGGCCGCGTCGTCTTCATTAGCGCGCGATTTCGCCGAAGACTCTTTGCAAGTTTTCAGCGATGCGGCTTGCGCTTCAGCGGCCTCTTCATATTCAAACGACATTCCCCACCAACCGATACCGTTGATGGCAATAGCCGCATAATACGACGAGCTCGTGTCGCGCAGCATTTCGCGGTAGTCTTTCTGATCGTCCTTTGGAACACCGATCCCGCCCACGTCGTTGCGTGGATCAATGCGCGCAATCATCACACAAGGGGACTTCGCGATTGCTTCACAAGCCAGCTTTGCGGCGCGGGATGCATCCTTTGCAGTGAATTGCGCACCGTACCAAACCCAACCGCGCCCGTTCTTGTCGGTGTAAAACGCGGCATAAGCATCGTTCTTGCGTTTGAACTCGCGAAGCGCCTTTTTCGACGAGTCGCTTAGGACAATGTTGGATACCTGCGTGAATTTTCCGCCCTTGATCAGTTCAAGCGCCGTGGCGGGCGCGGCAAGTGCAAAAGTTACAACTGCCGCCGAAATTGCCGTTTTCCAAGTCATCACACCAACACACTCCCCTTGGCGTCGATCACGCCTTGTGTCTCGGCCTCACCCAGCAACATCTCATTATGGGCTTTGCCGGACGGGATCATCGGGAAGCAGTTTTCGTGCTTTTCAACAAGGCAATCAAAGATAACCGGGCCGTCGTGGTTGACCATCTCCATGATCGCGTCATCCAGATCGGCGGGGTCAGAACACAGGATCCCTTTCGCGCCAAATGCCTCGGCCAGCTTCACGAAATCGGGCAGGGCCTCGGACCAGCTATGGGAATACCGCTCCCCATGCAGCAATTCCTGCCACTGGCGCACCATGCCGAGCCGTTCGTTATTCAGAATGAACTGCTTCACAGGCAATCGGTATTGTACCGCCGTGCCCATTTCCTGCATGTTCATCAGCCAGGAGGCTTCGCCGGCCACATTGATCACCAGCGCGTCCGGGTGCGCCATCTGCACACCCACAGACGCCGGGAAGCCATAACCCATCGTTCCCAAACCGCCGGAGGTCATCCACTGGTTTGGGTTTTCAAAGCCCAGATATTGCGCGGCCCACATCTGGTGCTGACCCACTTCGGTGCAGATGAAACGGTCCGTGCGATCCTTGGGCAGCGCCTCCAACCGCGCCAGCGCGTGCTGTGGTTTGATCGTGGGCGATTTGGGGTCTTGCGTGAACTTCAGGCAATCCACCGCGCGCCATTCGTCGATCTGTTTGTACTTTTCGAACTCAGCCTGCCAGTCGGCCTC
>CAZDXI010000137.1:0-8210 GCA_964509095.1 uncultured Rhodobacterales bacterium | reverse complement strand
TTGTCGAGGATGTCGACGGCGCCAAGATAACGACCATCGAAGGCCTTGAAGGCAGCGACCATCACGACTGGCTAAGTGGTGATAGTGGTGCGAACATTCTCTTTGGCGGGGTTGGTAGAGACACGCTTTGGGGGCAGGAAGGCGATGATATTCTGCTCGGCGAGGATGGCCGAGATTCCTTGCGCGGCGGTCAGGGCAATGACGAAATGCACGGAGGTGACGGCAACGACTATCTGCTCGGAAACCTTGGCGATGACATTTTGCTTGGCGGTGCGGGTGATGACCTGCTGAACGGAGCCATCGGATACGATACGGCGAGTTACGCTTTGGCTGAAGACCGTGTCTACGTCGATCTGCGCTTTTCCGGGCGCGACGTCGGTGGCGGGCAAGGCCGCGACTCGTTTGACAGCATAGAAAACATTTTGGGCTCTGAGCACGGTGACCGACTTGTTGGGACAAGCGGGGCAAACACAATCACCGGCGGCGACGGAAATGACATCCTCAAGGGCATTGGCGGCAACGACCAATTGTTTGGCGGAGGTGGGGATGATCTCATCATTGGCTCCGACGGTGATGACCTGATGCATGGAGGAAATGGCAGCGACATCCTTGTCGGCCTCGGCGGCACGGACACATTGCTTGGCCAAAATGGGGACGATTTTCTGTATGGTGGGCGCGACGCAGACGACGTGTTCGGTGGCGCCGGGCATGACAAGATCCGCGGGAACCTGGGCAATGATTTCCTGCGTGGGGAAAATGGAAACGATGACCTGCGCGGCGGGGGCGGAAATGATACGCTCAACGGCGGCACAGGCGATGATTTCATCTTTGGCGGTAACGGCAGCGATATCGTCGTCGGCGGCACCGGCAACGACGTGATGCGTGGTGGCCTGTCCGGGTCCGGTGGCGATGGGTTCCGCGATACTTTCGGGTTCTCAAGCGGGTCCGGGAAGGATCAAATCCGGGACTTCGAAGATGGTTTGGACCAACTTGATCTTGTGGCTCTGGAGATTTCCAGCTTTGGCGCGCTACTGGGTCAGACCCGCGAACTCAGTTCGGGTCTGTTGATCGACTTGGGCAGCGGGAACGACGTTTTTGTTGCGGGTATGACCCTTGTGCAATTTACGAGCGATGACGTGATCCTTTGAACCGGATTTTGAGCACAGGGTATCTAACGGGTTGTAGCACAACGGTCTGAGCCCTGGGCCAGACGAAGTTAGTGACGACAACGCGCTCGCACCGCCCCGGGTTTGCCGGACCTTGTGGATTTGTGTTTCAAACTGTGAGTTTGCTTGGCTACTAGGCTGGTTCTTGTCTCTCTTCCGCTTCGATCAGCGGGATGCAGTCGGTAGCTTTGAGCGGGCTCTGATTGTTGATCCTTTCGACGTGCTGTTGAGTTCGCATTCGACCTGAACTATGCGCTTCCGGCCCTAAGCCGACATCCAGTAGCCAGCTGGGATGCTGTTATGCCGCCCGTCAAAGGAAATTTTGGCCATACACGCGAAACTTGGCATAATGCAAGCTTACACGTCGCGAACGAGGCGAGTAGGTGCCCAGGCCCGCCGTGACAAACAGAACCGCCGCTATCGCCTTATGTAATACAATTGCGGCGGGTTCTGCATATAATTTGTCGCAATCCTCATGCATTAGATTGGCCGTTTTGGCTTCACTAATAGAAAGGAGCGAAGCCTTAGCTTCTTTGAGAAACACTAGAACCCGCGTGGGATCTTCAGTGCGCTCACGTGGCGGGCGGCGAGTTGTTCTTTGCGTTGCGCGGGCGAGAAATCAGGTTCGTCCCTCAGCTCTTCGCTGAGGCGATGAACCGGCACAGGCCTGGTGAGCGGTGATGGTGGTGTGGGTATCGTGCCATCGTCGCATTTCCTAACACCTTGCCAGCGCATGAACGCAAACGCCGTTGAGGCACCCGCCGGGTCCAGCCAGTTTTCAACGCCGGGGTCTTCCTCGCTGATCACAAAGCGGAACTTGCCGTCCTCACTCCGGTACGCCTGTTTGGTGGTCTGGCTTGTTTGCCGACGGCGAAAATCCAGCGCGTTGAACCACAGATCGCCCAGTTGCAGACCCTGATACCGCGCGTCGGCTTCCTCCACCGTGATGATATAGGCCATGCCCGCATTCATCTGGAAATGGCCGGCGGCGTTGAACTGCCCTGGCAAGCCGCCTTGTCCGGTGGCCCGGGCCGGGCTCATCCGATTGGCGGGCAAGTTGACCCGCAGTTGTTCGACGAATTTGATCCAGCCCCGCGTGGAGCCGATCAGGTAATCCGCCGCACGTTCAAACTGCTTGTGAACAAGCCGGGGGGTCGGCAGCGGATTGACCTCACCGACTGTATCAACGCGCTCAATACGCCACGTCCCGCCTGTTTCTGTGTCCCAGTCCATCAGGCTTTCTCGGATCAGGATGCTGTTTGCGAAAATCTCGCCTTTTGTGTTGCTCAGCCAGTTCTCGCCGCGCTTCAGACGGCAGGGTTTGGTCTCACTTATCAGGATCGTGAATTCTCCGTTCAGCTTGGTCGATAAACCGTCCAAATCCAATTCGCTGACGGGGATCGGGCTTGTCAGATTTTCGTCAAAGCCCGGCTCTCCTGCGCCGACTTGAATTTGCAAATCCGCGCTCGTTCCGCGTTTGCCGTGGATCATATAACTTCCGGGGGTTTCGATACTGGCCAGATAGTAAAGGTTGTCAGGGTTTACCAAACCAAATTGGTTGTGCTTATCGAGTCGGGAAAACTCCGGGAAATATGGGTCGTGCAGGACGAACCCCTGATCCAGTGCGGCGGCGATTTGGTGCTTGAGCTGTCGTTCTGCTGCGGCGCGTTCCAATTTGGGATTTGAACTGTATTGCAGCCAAGGCGCCAGCGACATGTCGTGCTGAGCCTGCTCAATCGCGCGCGCAAACCGTTGCGAGCCAACCAGCGGGGAAGGGAACTGTGACCAGTTTACCGACGCATCTTTCGTGCGCGATTGGTCCGGAGTGAATGGCGCAAACAGGTCGCCAAATGCGCTGCTGTCTTGGATTGTTTCATTCGATGTCGGTGTCATATCAGTTGTCCTTGTGCGTTCGTGTTTGCGGATCGACCAGCCGGTCGGATTGCTTATGGGTCGTACGAGCGCGGGAAACGGTTCAAAAAAATCGGAAATCTTTGCTCGCCGAACTCCGGCCTTGCAATTCACGGTAATGTTGCACAGGAATCGGGGATCGAATTCTGTTATTGAACGTCAAATCCCATTTTGCCTGAGTGAGCCGTCGTGGACGACATTGAAATCGTTAAAAGAATTGGCCTGGGCGACAAGCGTGCAATGCATGTGCTTTATCAACGCTACAACCATCAAATCTATGCGTTTGCCATGTCGCGGGTCCGCAACGCAGAGCTTGCCTCGGATTGTGTGCATGACACGATGATCGACGTCTGGCGGTCCGCGAAATCGTTTGAGGGCAGATCTGCCGTCAAGTCCTGGCTGTTTTCCATTTCGCGCAACAAGTTGGTCGATGCACTGCGCAAACAAGGCAAAATGTCCTACGTCGATGACGTTCCCGAACAAGAAGATAAGGAGCCCAACCCGGAAGCCGCGGCAATTGCGGCATCAGAACGCGCGCTGCTGCATCATTGTCTGGAGGGGTTGTCGGGGTCTCACCATGCGGCCATTCGGCTCGCGTTTCTGGAAGAACTCAGCTACCCGGAGGTCGCCGACATCGAAGGCGTGCCCGTGGGCACCATCAAAACTCGGGTGCATCATGCGAAAAAGGCGTTGCTGCACTGTCTGGAACGCTGTGCCGCCAAGGCCGGACGTTAGTCGGCCACGAACTCGACCAGTGCTGCGTTGCTGTCCAGCGCCGCCCGGGCCGCGTCACCAAGTTGTTCATCCGGGAAAGACAGGCGCACCAGACCCAGCGCACTTGGTCCATCAATGATGCGTCCCTCAAACGGGGCCAGCAGGGCAGAAATGTCGGCCAGTGTTGCAGTTTCAGTGAACCTGACCTGAAGGCTGACGGCGTCGCTGGTTTCACTGGCAGCGCGGAAGCCGTCCGGCACGGCGCTGATCCGGGGCACAACTGCCACCTGCCACGCCCCCACGGCGAGCACGGCAACCGCCGCGTATTTGAGCACCTGCTGCCAAGGGCTGCGGTTGTCGTTGGCGGGAATTGCTTCGGCGCCAATTGACGCGGAAATGCGATCCCATACCGCATCGGCGTTTTCATGGTTCGGGCCAGCGGCGAGTTCAGCACGCACCGAGCGCATCACATCCACCTCGGCGGCAAGCGCGGCATCTTGTGCCATCATCTGCTCGAACGCGTCAGTGTCCGCCGGACTGAGCCGATTTTGCAGATAATCGAGTATGTTTTGATCACGTGTCACGTTATTTTGCTCATTTCGCCGTGTCTGACAACTATGTGTCGCACGATCCCGCCAAAGGGTTCAAATTATTTTGACTGACCCGGGTTTTTCACGTCTAGATTGCGCTGGGGCCGTTTTATTGGGTCAATCCGGTCAATGAGATCATCACGAATAAAGGAACAGGGTTGAGCATGTTTGGAATTGCGCGACATCGTCTGGCTGCCGTTTTTGCAGTTTGTTTGGGTCTTTCAGGATGTGATGTGCCACCGATTGCGGGGACATCGGCTGGATCGGAACAGCTCGACGTGGTCGGGGCGCGCACAATCATCGCTCTGGTCCCGGATCAGGACAGCGCGGACCGGATCAAGCAGGAAGCGTCGGCGACAGGCTACACGACACTGGATGTAACGCGCCTTAATGGTCTTGGGTTAACCATGCTGAGCTATCAGATGCCCGATGGTGTCACGGGCCCCGAAGCCATTGCAGCGCTGGAAGGGGCGGTGCCCGCGTCAACCGTGGGCGTCAATCACGCCTATCGTTTGCAGGCGCAGCAGTCAGCGTCGGACCCGCTGGCTTATGCCGATGCCATGATGCGCTGGAACGTGGGCGGATGCCGCGCACAAGCCCCCATTGGGGTCATTGATACCGCCGTCGATATGACCGCGCCCGCGGTGGCTGGGGCGGATGTCACCACGCGCAGTTTTTTTGTCGGCCCCTCTGCGCGGGCAAGCCATGGAACCGAGGTGGTCTCTGTCCTGGCCAACCCTAACCGATTGAACGGGGTCAAGATTTTTGCCGCCAATGTCTTTGGCGCTTCGAAAGACGCGGATTTGGTGACCGGAGCAGACGCGCTGGTGCGTGCGCTGGATTGGTTGGCACAAGAGGATGTGCGCTTTGTTAATCTCTCGCTGGCGGGACCGTACAACAAGCTGCTCAACCTCGCGGTCGAACGGGCCTCTGCGCGGGGGCTGGTTCTGGTGGCGGCTGTAGGCAATGACGGGCCGACGGCCGATCCGCTTTATCCCGCAGGTTTTGATGAGGTGATCGCGGTCACGGCAGTGGATGCGAACGGTCGGATCTATCGCAAAGCGGTGCGCGGCCCCCATGTGGACGTGGCTGCACCGGGTGTGGACATCTTGGTCGCCACATCGACGCGCACGCGCTTTGTAACGGGGACGTCCATCGCCACGCCCTTTGTAACGGCGCGACTGGCCGCCGATCCCTATTTCACAACCTCGCGCAACGTGTCGGACACCCGCAAGCGGTTGGCTGCAACAACTGCGGAAATGGGACCCGCCGGGCGGGACAACGTGTTTGGCTTTGGCCTCGCGCTCGCGGACGGGATTTGCGATAGTTAAACCCTTTCCGGATTACCCAGACAGATCAAGCATCGAAAATGTCCCGAGAACGCGAAGCGTGGCAGGGTATTTTCGATTCAGGTTTAGTCCGAAACGCTAAAACCCAAGCAAAAGCCCCGCCAGCGTGATGCCGGCGGGGCTACGTGCCAGATGAACTAAGTTAACTTAAGCAATCAGAAAATCATCGGCACTGAAGTCTGTGACCAGCATGTCTTCCAACGTGATCACCTTGTTGTTGAGTGCGATTTCCACGTCGTCCCCGATCTGGGTCATGTTCGCGAGCATGTTGTCTGTCGTGACATCTGGGTTTTCGGTCACAAACTGCAACTGATCGACGCCAATTTCGAAGTCGAGGATTGTATCAACGCCGACATCCGCTTCGAAGAAAACAAAGGTATCGGCCCCCTCGCCACCACTCATGACATCGTTCCCGGCTCCGCCGCGAATGATATTGTCCTGATCGGTACCGATGATGGTGTCGTTGCTTGCGGTGCCGGTGACGTTCTCAAAATTGACCGCGGAAGCATCCTGACCTGCGCCATTGTCGATTTCGATCACGCCGGTCTCAAGGTTGACGGACACCGGGCCGGACGCCTGGCCCAGATCCAGCGAGTCCACGCCATCTCCGCCATCAAGGTCGAGGAAAATCTCATTCAGCACATCGCCAGTGATCACTGCCGTATCATCGCCGCCGCCAAAGTTGGTCTCCTGCACTTCGGTCTTGCGGATATCCAGCTGGAACAAGCCGCGTTCGGTCTGTCCGTTCACTTCAATCCGGGCGAATTCAATGCCGCTGTTCGTGACCGAGAACTGGGCAACATCGTCGTTCTGCAGGTCGGTATTCACCAGATCCGTGTCAAAGTTGACTTGCTGGGTGTCATATCCCCCGCCGCCAATCATCAAGTCCGACCCATCGCCGTTGTTCCAGACCAGAAGGTCATCGCCGTTGCCACCGAACATCTTGTCGTTGCCCTTGTTGCCCGCGATCGTGTCGTCTCCGGCGCGGCCGAACAGAACATCTTCGCCATCCAGACCGGACAGGGTATTGTCGCCCTTGTCGCCCACAATTCTGTCCTCGAAGGCAGTTCCGATGGCGTTCTCGAAATTTTTGGCCTTGGACGTGTTCACATAGCCTTTTCCAAGGTCGATCCGGGCGGCTTGCGCGGATTGGGACAGATCCAGCGTGTCAACGCCATCCCCCCCGTCCAGCTTCAGTTTGATCTTCTCAAGGACATCGCCCGTAATCACAGCTGTGTCATCGCCCCCGCCAAAGTTGGTCTCCTGAACTTCGGTCTTGCGGATATCCAGTTGAAACAGCCCGCGTTCGGTTTGTCCGTTCACTTCGATGCGGGCAAACTGAATGCCTTCGTCCGTGACCGAAAATTCCGCAACATCGTCGTTTTGCAGGTCGTTATTGACGAGGTCCGTGTTGAAATTGACCTGCTGAACATCATAGCCAGTGCCGCCGTCGATCAGGTCCGAGCCATCGCCATTGTTCCAGACCAGCAGATCGTTGCCGCGCCCGCCAAACATTTCGTCGTCGCCCTTGTTGCCGGCAACGATGTCGTGTCCGGCACCGCCATGCACGCTGTCTTCGCCATCGCCGCCAAGCACGATGTCGCGGCCCCAACCACCAACGACCTTGTCGTCGCCAAGACCGCCATCGATCTTGTCATCGCCGAACAGACCAAAGACGACGTCGTTGCCATCATTGGCAAACACCGTGTCATCGCCGAATGACCCGAAGATTAGGTCGTTTTTGTCAGTGCCGTGAATTTTACCGTGACCAAAGATCAGATTGAAAAAGTTGAAACGTGGCATTGGGTTCTCCATCCAGAAAAAGCGTTCAAAAGATCCCCGTAAGCCTGCTGCACCCAATTCATTTGCGCGTCACGCCGTCGAGGTGATCATTGGTCGAACGGTTTGTGGAAATGGTTCAAAAAAATTTCATTGAGTGTGAGATTAATCCTAACTTACTGATTATTATATGAAATAATATGAAGCCGTACTTTCGCTTTGACCCGACGGATTTGAGATTTCGCCGTAACAAGCGAATAGCTAATGCTGCCAGATCACGTTTGCGACCACGGCGATGAAGCGCAGGAAGGCATTTTTTCGGCGGTCGTGTCTGGTTTCGATTTGGGACCTGTCATCAAACCTGCGAAATATCACCTCAGTTCTTTCGCAGGCTTGTACCGGTGTTGTTCGAAGAACGCCGCTCTGGCGCGTTTTCGTCCACGCAAGATGCAGATGCGAATACCCGCGCGCCCAAGCATCTTTGAACTGATCCGCGTCATATCTGTGGGCGAGAGCATTCTTCACGTCGTAACTTACCATTGAACCAGAGCACCAGAGTCGAATGTCTGCTAAGGCCGTAGAGCACAACCGGTTTCGCGTCCGCAGCGAAAGTCGGCTTCCCGCCCTTCGTGCCAATTTTCTCTGATCTGGATTGGACTTTCTCGGCCAGCAGAGCGGTACTGTCCGCACGTCATGACCCA
>CAZDXI010000136.1:0-8329 GCA_964509095.1 uncultured Rhodobacterales bacterium | reverse complement strand
CGGCAAAACCGCGCGCGAAATTCGCACCGCTCTGGAAGGTGGCATCCGCCAGTTCAACGTGGAATCCGAACCAGAAATGCAGGTGATCTCTGACGTAGCGGTTTCTTTGAACATGCAAGCGCCGATCACAATCCGCATCAATCCGGATGTGGACGCCAAGACCCACGCAAAGATTGCCACCGGCAAGTCCGACAACAAGTTCGGCATCCCGATTTCGCGCGCCCGCGAGGTCTATGCCCTTGCCGCGTCCCTGCCGGGGCTCAAAGTCATTGGCATCGACGTGCATATCGGTTCCCAACTGACGGAGCTGGAACCTTATGAACTTGCTTACAAAAAAGTCGCTGAGCTGACTGAAATGCTGCGCGCTGACGGGCATGAGATCACTCGGCTCGACCTTGGGGGCGGGCTGGGTATTCCGTATGAACGTTCCAACGAAGCGCCGCCGCTGCCCATGGAATATGGCGCGCTGGTACAGCGTACCGTGGGTCATCTGGGCTGTGAGATTGAAATCGAACCGGGCCGGTTGATTGCTGGAAACGCGGGCCTGCTGGTGTCCGGCGTCATATATGTGAAGTCGGGCGAGGGGCGCAATTTTCTGATCCTCGATGCGGCGATGAATGATTTGATCCGCCCCGCCATGTATGACGCGTGGCACGACATTGTGCCGGTGATCGAACCGGAGCCGGGGCGAGACTTGGTGCCCTATGACGTGGTCGGCCCGGTCTGCGAAAGCGGCGATACCTTTGCCAAAGCCCGCATGATGCCGGAACTGCGCGATGGTGAATTGGTCGCGTTCCGCTCTGCCGGGGCATATGGCGCGGTCATGTCGTCAGAGTACAACTCTCGTCCGCTGGTCCCCGAAGTTCTGGTTCATGGCGATCAATTTGCAGTTATTCGCCCAAGACCAAGCTTTGACGAAATGATTAATCGAGATACCATTCCTTCATGGCTATGATGTAATTCGCATCGCCAGACAGGAGCGCGGTACATGTCCAGTTTTTCGCGGCACGACAAGCAACGCAGTTTGCGCCAACTCCGTTGGCCGCTTGCGCTGACGCGAACGGGCATGATTGCAGAACGTCTGGTTGCCGCTCTGTGGCCGCTGTTCAGCATCGCGTTGCTGGTGCTCGCAGCGTTGATCCTTGGCCTGCAAGACCTTGTTCCCATTGAAGTAGTTTGGGGCGCGGCCGTCCTTGCTGCTGGCGGCGCGCTTGCATCGTTCATCTATGCGGTGCGCCGGTTCCGATTGCCGAGCCGGGCGGATGCGTTGGATCGATTGGACGGATCGTTAGAAGGGCGTCCGATCCGGGCGCTGCTTGATGATCAGGCAATTGGGGAGGGCGATGCGTCCTCCACCGCAGTGTGGCGTGCACACCAAGCGCGCATGGCAGAACGTGCAGCAACGGCAAAACCTGTGCACGCAGAGATAAACACCGCCCCGAGTGATCCTTACGCCCTGCGCTACGTCGCAGTGCTGGCACTTGCTGTGGCGCTTCTATTTGGGTCGATCTGGCGTGTCGGGTCCGTTGCGGACATGGCCCCCGGCGCAGGCGATGGGCTGGCCAATGGGCCTGTCTGGGAAGGCTGGATCGAGCCTCCGCGCTATACCGGGTTGCCGACGCTCTACCTTAACGACCTCGACCCCGGTGCTTTGGACGTGCCTTTGGGCAGCCTGATCACCGTGCGCATGTACGGTGAAGTCGGCGCGCTGACCCTGTCCGAGACCGTGTCCGCCAGGACGGGCGAGGTGCCCGCTGCCTCCGCACCTGCGCAGGATTTTGTGGTGCGTCAAAGCGGTGGTTTGGAAATTGCCGGGCCCGGTGGGCGGGCTTGGCAGATTGCTGTTTCGCCCGATACCGCCCCAACAGTCGATATTCTAGAAGGGCTTGAAACCTCCGCACTTGGTGAAACGACACTGCCTTTCTATGCCGAAGATGACTACGGTGTAGAGGCTGGCGAGGCGCGCTTTCGTCTCAACCTTGCGTCTGTCGACCGGCGGTATGGACTGACTCTGGACCCTGAAAACCGTCCCGATTTGCTTGTCCCGCTTCCCATTCCCTTTTCTGGTGACCGGGCGAGCTTTGAAGAATCCCTGATCGAAGACTTTTCCAAACACCCGTGGGCCAATCTGCCGGTGACACTGGAAATGACCGTGCTTGATGCAGCAGAACAACAGGGCGTGTCTGAACAATCCGAGATGACTTTGCCCGGTCGCCGCTTCTTTGATCCGCTGGCCGCCGCTGTGATCGAAATGCGCCGCGATATCCTATGGAACCGAAGCAATATGGCACGCAGCGCGCAAATCCTGCGCACCTCTGCGCATGTGCCGCGCGAGATTTTCCGCAAGGAAACGACCGAGCTTCGCCTGCGCAAGCTGATCAAGCGGATGGAAACACTCGCGTCTTATGACCTGTCCGATGAAACGCAAGAAGAGCTTGCCGAAGAGCTGTGGGGCCTTGCCCTGACAATCGAAGAAGGCGACCTTGAGGACGCCCGCGAACGTATGGAGCGCGCGCGCGAACGGCTCGAAGAGGCGATGCGCAACGGCGCCTCGGATGAAGAAATCGCCGAGCTGATGCGCGAATTGCGGCAAGCGACCGAAGATTACCTGAACCAGATGAGCCGACAGGCCCAATTGGATCGCGAAGAAAACCCTGGCCAGCAGCAGCCCATGGATGAAAACGCGATGACCATGACGCAGGATGACATCCAGCGCATGATGGACCGCATCCAAGAGCTGATGGAACAGGGCCGCATGGCCGAAGCGGAACAAGCGCTGCAAGAACTGCAGGAGCTTTTGGAAAACCTGCGTATGACCCAGCAAGGCCAGCAAGGCAGCGGTCAGAACCCCGGGCAGGAAGCGATGGAAGGTCTGGCAGACACGCTGAGAGAACAGCAGGGCTTGTCAGACGAAGCCTTCCGCGACCTGCAGGAACAGTTCAATCCGAACGCTCAGGCTGGCGATCAGCAAGGCAATGAAGGGCGCAACGGCAATCAAGGCCGCGGTCAAAGCCACGAAGGTCAGGATAGTCAGGGGCAGGGTCAAGGTCAGTCCGAAGGGCAATCGCCCGGGCAGGGCAACAGTCAGGCAGATCAGGGACAACAAGGCCAGCAGGGGATGCAAGAGGGTTTGGCACAGCGCCAGCGCGCCTTGCGTGATGAACTGAGCCGCCAGCAACGCAGCCTCCCCGGACAGGGCACTCCGGAAGGCGACGCCGCGCGTGACGCGCTGGACCGGGCAGGCCGCGCGATGGAAAACGCGGAAGACAACCTGCGCAATGATGATTACGCGGGTGCGATCGAAAACCAGTCGCAGGCTATGGACGCATTGCGCGAAGGGATGCGGAACCTCGGAGAGGCTATGGCGCAGCAGCAGGATGGTCAGCAGGGCCAAGGCACGGCCGAAGCGGATCGCCGCAGCCAAAACCGTGACCCGCTCGGACGCGAAACTGGTGGCGATGGGTCATCGGGCACGGATGACAACCTGTTGCAGGGCGAGGATGTGTATCGTCGGGCGCAGGACCTTTTGGACGAAATTCGCCGACGCTCTGCGGAAGCGCAACGCCCAGAAGAAGAGCGCGACTACCTCAAACGGTTGCTGGACCGGTTCTGATACCGGATTAAGTGACCCGCCGATACAGAAGGCGAAACACATCCGTCTTTATGAGTTAGATGACGATGCCGCCGCTGTGTCGTCGAGCCATTGCAGCATGCTTTGCATGCGCGTGTCCAACGATCCCCGCATCCCATCGACCCAAGCTGTGTAGCTGTTGAGCATTGGGTCAGTTTGGGGAATCGCCTCTGCGATCTTGGGTGCAAGCAAGTAGATCAGCACAGCAATCACGACCAAGAGTACGGCCAAAAGGAAGCCGCGGCGGAACCCGCGTTTCTTGCGATTGCGGATCGGTGCATCGGGGTGTGGGTCGGTTCCTGCTGCATCCCTGTCGCCAGTCGAGCGCAGCGTTGAATTGATTTCTTCAATATCGGGCAGCAGATCACGACGTGATCCCAGCGCCGCAGCCGCGGCGGCAGCTTCACCGCCATCAATGTCAGCGTCAGACAGCTCTTCTTCGAAGGTGTCCGTGATTTCTTCGATGCCATCGGCGGCAGTGTCTGCGGTTTCGCCGCGCATGCGTGCCATGCGTTCGTTCATCGCCTGAATGCGCACATCTTCTTCGGTATCAGAAATGCGGTCTTCCAAGCCCAGATCAGTTTGCGTTTCGAGGTTTTCAGGCTCTGCGTCGGCGACGCGTTCTGCGGCTTCCCGGCTGCCTTCTTCGCGCAGGATTTCTTCGACAGATGGGTCCAACTCTTTGCGCGGTGGCGTGGAAATCGGAGTTTCCTGATACTCCTCGTCGTCGTCCGGTTCGTCGTCGACCAGTGGTTCCGGTTCCGGCATCACCGCGTCAGAGTCGTACCCTTCGTTCGGATCGTCTGCGTAATCGGGGTGACTTTGAAACCAAGTCTGACCGCAACTGGAACACTGAACATCGCGGCCTTCCGTTGGAACGACCTCGTCCGGAACCTCATACTGCGCATCGCAATTGGGACACTTAATTCGCATTTGCCCACGTCCTACCCATGTTATGCCGCCCGTTGTCGGGTCTCTACATACGCTACCTCGCGTATATGTTGTACTGATCTGCGTGCAAAATGCAATCGGTGCACAGCGTGGCATTGAAACCCCAGCGGGGCTGAGGCACAAAAGGTACAGATTTTGGGGATTTCATCTTGCAGGGCACACCGTGATCGAGCTGGACAATGTGGCCTATAGTTATGGGGGCGGCGAGTTACTGTCGTCGGTCACGCTGAAGCTGGCGCCGGGGTCATTCCACTTTCTGACTGGACCATCCGGGGCGGGCAAAACCACACTTCTCAAGCTCTGTTACGGAGCGTTATTGCCCACGTCCGGGCAGGTGCGCCTGTTTGATCAAGATTTGCGCCAAATGGACCGAGATGCCGTCGCACTTTTGCGACGTCAGGTCGGCGTCGTGCATCAGGATTGCCAGTTCCTTGATCATCTGTCGGTTGCCGAGAACGTCGCCTTACCCATCACGGTTTCAGGGCTGGACGTGACGGCCGAGCAGGAAAACCTGAACGAGCTTATGACGTGGGTTGGATTGACCACGCGAACAGGGGCGTTGCCGCCGGAATTGTCGGGCGGTGAACGCCAACGTGCCGCGCTGGCCCGCGCCGTGATCCTGTCGCCAGATGTGGTGTTGGCCGATGAGCCGACAGGCAACGTTGATTGGGAGATGTCGCAACGCCTGCTGACGTTGCTGGTGGAATTGAACAAGATGGGCAAGACTATCCTGATTGCGACCCACGACCTGAGCCTGATCCGTGCGGCCAAAGCGCAAGTTCAGGCGCGCGTGTTGCGGATCAGCGAGCGACGTGTGCAACTTGCCGGAGCAGATTTGTAATGGCCGTGTCGGATCGCCGCCTTCCTTCGGTGCTGAGTGCTGATGCACAAGCAGACCGGGTCGTTCCCCCGTCCGGATTTACCGCGCAACTGACCTTCTTTGCCGCTGCCGCGATGGCCTTTCTGGCGGTGTTCGCTTTGGCCTTGTCGCTTGCTTCTGGCCGTTTGGCGGATCGGTGGAGCGAAGAGCTGGCCGGCGGTGCCACCATTCGGATAACGGCTCCACCCGGACAGATGGACACGCAGGTTCAAGCAACGCTCAAGGTTCTGGAAACCACAACGGGTGTCGGGTCCGCTCGCGCGCTGAGTGATGAAGAACAGCAGGCTTTGTTGGCCCCTTGGTTTGGCAATGGGTTGGACTTGTCGAGCCTGCCGGTGCCGCGATTGATCGAAGTGCGCGATAGCGGGGAGGGCTTTGATGCGGCGGGTCTGCGGCTCCGACTTGCGGCAGAGGCCCCCGGCGCGGTTCTGGATGATCATGCCCGCTGGCGCGAACCACTCACCCGCGCTGCAACCCGTCTTCGCCTTTTGGGTTGGGTGTCGATCGCTTTGATTGCGGCGGCGACGGCGGCGATGATCACCCTTGCGGCGAACGCGGCTTTGGCGGCGAACGCGCAAGTCATTTCAGTATTGCGATTGGTCGGTGCCACGGATGCCTATATCGCTGATGCGTTTGTGCGGCGCTTTACGCTGCGCGCCGGGCTGGGCGCGATCCTTGGCACAGCGGTTGCGTTAACCTTTGTGCTGTTACTGCCCTCGGCAAAGGAAAGCGCGGGCATCCTGACCGGACTGGGTTTCGCTGGCTGGCACTGGGTGTTGCCGCTGCTGGTGCCACCCTTGGCGGCATTAGTCGCTTATCTTGCCACCCGCGCATCGGCTGCGCGCACCCTCGAAAGTCTGACCTGATGATCCAATGGTTGCGATCCCTGATCTATGTGCTGCAGATCTATATCATGATGCCCATTATCGGGCTGGCCTTTGCGCCGTTTGCTTTCTTTTCGCGGGAATGGGCGCGCCGGGCGTGCAAGACGTATTCGCGTTGGTGCTTCTGGACCGCGAGTTGGATGATTGGGTTGAAGACTGAAGTGCGTGGCACACCGCCGACTGGTGAGGTCCTGATCGCGGCGAAACACCAGTCTTTCCTGGACATCATGATGATTTTCACGGCCTGTCCGTCGGCCAAGTTTATCATGAAAAAGGAAATCCTCTGGACCCCGGTGATTGGCTTGTATGCCAAGCGTCTGGATTGCGTCGCGGTGGATCGTGGCAAGCGCGGTGCGGCCATCGAACAGATGGTGGCCGATGTGGAAGCCGGGCGCGCGGAACCGGGGCAATTGATCATTTATTCCCAAGGCACCCGCGTCGCGCCGGGCGTGCACAAACCCTATAAAGTGGGCACGGCTGTGCTTTACGAACAGCTTGGCCAGCCATGCATGCCGGTGGCCACGAATGTGGGAGTATTCTGGCCGCGCAAAGGGATTTGGCGCAAACCGGGGCTCGCCGTGGTCGAGTTTCTGGATCCGATTGAGCCGGGCATGGAGCGCGAGGCCTTCCTTGAGCACTTGGAAGACGTTGTGGAAACACGCTCCAACGCGCTGATGAAGGAGGCCGGGTTTGATGCGGTTCGTTGAGGATATTTCGGAACTGGAAGGTCTTTACGGTGAGCCGGGCAGTGCGTCGCTGAACAAGGTCGCCCGGCGGATGACGCCGCTTTATCGCAAATGGATCATGGCTTCGCGCCTGTGTGTTGTGTCGACTGTGGGGCCAGAGGGCACAGATGGCAGCCCGCGCGGAGATGACGGCCCAGTGGTGCAGGAACTGGACGAGGGTACGTTGTTGATGCCGGATTGGCGCGGGAATAACCGGATGGATTCCTTGCGTAATATCGTGGCGGATGGGCGCGTGTCGTTGATGTTCATGATCCCCGGATCAAACACAGTTGTCCGAGTCAACGGACAGGGGCGCGTGACGTTGGATGACGACTTGCGCGCCCGGTTTGAACACAAAGGGCGCTTGCCGCGCTCTGTTATCGTGATTGAGATTGGTGAGATCTATACCCAATGCGCGCGCGCTTTGATGCGGGCTGGGCTGTGGACTTCGGGGGATTGCAGTGACGGGTTGCCGAGTGCGGGCGATATTCTTGCAGAGCAGACCTCTGGCGCCGAAGGCGGCGCGGCCTATGACGAGGCCTGGCACGGACGCGCGGCCAAAACGATGTGGTAAAAGCGGGCTGCAGATTTTGTTGAGAATCTGCAGCCACGCAATTTAGAGGAAGTGTTTGCCCGTCAGGCGTGGATCGGCCCGTCTCCGCAAGCCAGTGCCGCTTCGCGCACCGCTTCGGAGTAAGTCGGGTGCGCGTGGCACGTCAAAGCAACGTCTTCTGCGCTGGCTCCGAACTCCATAGCGACGCAGATTTCGTGGATCAGGTCTCCCGCCGCTGGCCCGATGATATGGGCACCAAGGATGCGATCAGTCGCTTTGTCGGCGAGCAGTTTCACGAAACCGTCTGCTGCGAAATTCGCTTTCGCACGACCGTTGCCCATAAAGCTGAACTTGCCGACCTTGTAGTCAACGCCTTGTTCTTTCAGCTCTTCTTCTGTTGCTCCGACATTTGCGACTTCCGGATGCGTGTAGATTACGCCGGGGATCACGCCGTAATTTACATGCCCATGTTTGCCTGCGACTTGCTCGGCTGCGGCCATGCCTTCATCTTCGGCCTTGTGCGCGAGCATGGGGCCATCAATGACGTCGCCGATCGCGTAAATCCCGGGAACATTGGTTTGCCAGTCAGCGCCGACTTTGATCTGGCCACGCTCTGACATCTCTACTCCGATGTTGGTCAAACCCAGCCCGTCTGTGAAGGGTTTGCGACCCGTGGCAACCAGCACGACGTCTGCGGACAACACG
>CAZDXI010000135.1:0-8332 GCA_964509095.1 uncultured Rhodobacterales bacterium | reverse complement strand
GAGGTCGGGACCGGGATCACGTCCTCGCCTGCTTCTGCGCGCGCGCCGAGCAGCACGTACAAAGTCGCGTCGCCACCATCGTCGAGGATCATGTTCGGGCCGTCGTCAAACATGAAGGACTTGTCGAGGTAATCCCAATGCTCTTCCAGCGTCTGACCTTTGATCGCAAAGACCGGTGTGCCGCCTGCCGCAATGGCCGCGGCCGCGTGGTCTTGCGTGGAGAAAATGTTGCAGGATGCCCAGCGCACGTCCGCGCCAAGCTCGACCAGCGTTTCAATCAGAACGGCGGTCTGGATCGTCATGTGCAAGGAACCCACGATGCGCGCACCTTTCAGCGGCTTGCTTTCACCGTATTCTTCGCGGCAGGCCATCAGACCCGGCATTTCTGTTTCCGCGATGTCCAATTCCTTGCGGCCAAACTCGGCCAGCGCGATGTCTTTGACGATGTAGTCGTTACTCATGTTCAGAATCCTATTGTGCAAGGTTGCGCGGCCAATAACACCGACCGCCTCAGGTGGCAATGCGGCAGAGTCCAGCCGACCTTGGGCAAGTTTCGGCCCAGTTACAGGGACGTCCCAGATCGGGCAAGACTGCGACCCCAAGACGGTTAACTTCGGCATGTAATGCACAGACAAGGACTTCCAATGATTGCACTTCAAAAGCTTGCCACTTGCGGCGCGGTCGCACTGGCCCTGTCCGCCTCTGCGGTTTCAGCCGCGACAGTTTTATCCATCTCCGGTTCGGGCATCTTCACGGAAACCAGCGATGGATTGCAGCTCTCTGGGAACTACAACGGCACCCTATCGGGCTTCGATCCTGTGGCCCTTGCTGATTACCGGGTCAGCTACACACTGACGACCGCAGCAGGAGCAGTTTCCGGAACCGATCTTGGGCTTGCGGATGCGCTGGAAGGGATCGCAAATGCTGCAATGACAGGCCCGGATATCGACTTTGACGGACAAGACGCTGCGGTCGCATCGGTCCTGGCAGACGCGAGCGGGTTGCTGAACATGATCGCGAGCGATGCGTTTCTGGGACTGACAGGCACGTTTCTCGCGTCTGGGTCCGCGTTGGGGACAGACAACATTCTGACCTTCGCAAGGGATGACACATTGGACGGCTTTACCGTTGCACAAGAAGACTTCCAGCTGGAAGCCACGTTCAGCGCGCCATCCACCGTTCCCCTGCCCGCGTCCCTACCCTTGCTTGCGGCAGGTTTCGGATTGCTGATCTTGCGGCGGCGCGCGAGGGCTTGTTAAGACACCCCTGACGTAATCTGAAAAGGCGCGCATTCCGGCGGGTCGTTTCCTGTCCGGGGGTCCTATGGCGAAACAACCAAGAGCATGGCAGCGCATGCTGTCTGGGCGACGGCTCGACCTGTTGGACCCAACCCCGGTTGATATCGAGATCGAAGATATCGCCCACGGCCTTGCCTTTGTGGCGCGTTGGAATGGGCAAACGCACGGAGATTATGCGTATTCCGTAGCCGAGCACTCGCTGCTGGTTGAAACGCTGTATACCCGGATTTGCAATAAGCCGCTGGTGAAATGGCAGTTGGCCGCACTTCTGCATGATGCCCCGGAATACGTGATTGGGGATATGATTTCCCCCGTGAAGGCCGCCGTTGGTCCGGGGTACGGCGCGCTGGATGATCGGTTGACGGCGGCTATCCATTTACGCTTTGGCCTGCCTGCCGCGATCCCGAAAGAAGTCAAACGTCAGATCAAGGCCGCCGACAAAGTCAGCGCATGGATGGAAGCTACGCAGATTGCAGGGTTTTCCGAAAGCGAAGCTGACAAGTTCTTTGGCAAGCCGAAGCCAGAACTGATCACAGACCTGCACATCACGCTGCGTCCCCCGGTCGAGGTACGCGCAGCTTATGTCGCCCGCGTGGAAGCGATGCTGGGGCAAATGGCATGATCCGGGTTCGTCGTGCGATGGCGCTGGATTGCAATTCGATGGCACGACTGTTGACCGCGATCATTGAAAAGGGTGGCACAACTGCTCTGACACGACCGGTGACGGGTGGCGATATTTCGGAATGGATGGGAAGTGATCCAGACCGGTCGGCTTGGCATGTTGCATTGGATGACACAGAGCAAGTTGTGGGGTTTCAGTGGATCGAACCCAGTTCAAAGCTGCCACCGGAAGCCGCGAGCATCGCCACCTTTGTAGAGATTGGGCAAACGGGCCTTGGTATTGGCTCCGCGCTGTTTGATGCAACGCGCAAGGCGGCGAAGGAGATGGGCTATGTCTGGATCGACGCCACGATCCGCGCCGACAATGACGGCGGGCTGACGTATTACCAAAGCCGGGGCTTCCGGGATTGGAAATTCCACGAGGGCGTGCAGCTGGACAACGGTCAAACCGTCGACAAGATCAGCAAGCGCTTTGATCTGTAACGTTAGCGCGGTGAGCGCTTGGCGAGGATCCGTTGCAGTGTCCGGCGATGCATGCTCAACCGGCGCGCGGTTTCACTGACGTTCCGGTCGCACAACTCATAAACCCTTTGGATATGTTCCCAACGCACGCGGTCCGCGCTCATCGGGTTTTCCGGGGGTGGCGGCATGTCATCACCGGACGCAAGAAGTGCGTTGGTGATATCGGTCGCATCAGCTGGCTTGGACAGGTAATCCGTAGCGCCAATCTTGACCGCAGCGACTGCTGTTGCGATGGCTCCGTACCCGGTTAGAACGACAATTCGGCTGTCCGGGCGCTTTTCCCGAAGGACCTCAACCACGTCGAGGCCGTTGCCGTCTTCAAGCCGCAAATCCACGACTGCGAAGGCTGGAGAACGGGAAATCGCGATGGACTTTCCTTCCGCGACAGAGCCTGCCGTTTCCACGTCAAACCCGCGTTTTTCCATAGCTTTGGCCATGCGGCGCAGAAAGGGTTCGTCATCGTCAACAAGCAGAAGTGACTTGTCCTCGCCAATGTCCTGAACGGAGTGTTCGGCCATCTGTCCCTCCCGCTATAGCCCTGTTCGCCTGCTGAAATATGGCTCTGTGGTGCGGTAAGGTCAAATAATATCAAAGATTTTCAATAAAGCAGGCTGTGCGGTCGGCCATCTGTTGCGGCGTCACATCACGGCGGAAGAACTCCACAAACCCAGTTTCTGGCATCACGAGATAGGTAAAGGTCGAGTGATCGACGAGGTACTCATCCGTGCCGTCCTTGTGCGCCTTGTAGTAGGTTTTGTACGTCTTACTGGCTGCCGCGATCTGCTCTTGTGATCCGGTCAAGGCAATCATTTTATCGTGCATGTTCTCTGCGTAATCCGCGACGACCTCTTGGGTGTCCCTCTCTGGGTCGATGGTGATGAACATCGGCGTGGTGCTGATCCCGCGCTCGGCCAACAGATCCACCGCGTCCGCATTTCGCACAACGTCGAACGGGCAGACATCCGGGCAGAAGGTATAGCCAAAGTAGATCAGAGTCGGTTCGGTGATAACATCCGCATCGGTCACGGTTTCACCTGCGCCATTCAC
Organism: uncultured Rhodobacterales bacterium; assembly: GCA_964509095.1. Lineage (GTDB taxonomy): Bacteria > Pseudomonadota > Alphaproteobacteria > Rhodobacterales > Rhodobacteraceae > Aliishimia. Next base: position 4,844 of record CAZDXI010000135.1, on the reverse strand, counting down.
AAGTTCAAACGGACCACCAATTGCTCCACCCACAACCTGAGACGCGGAACACGACGCGAGGTCGTCGCCCTTGTCACCATTCAACACGAACCACGCGACTGCGGCTCCGATAACAACGACCACGGCGGCGGCGATTGGAACAATCCGTGACATGGGGCAGTGTCCTTAGGCTATGATTGAAGTCGCGTCCCTCGGGACGTATCAATTTCTTATATGAAATCAACCGGGCGGGAAGACACATGGCTGTGACCGAAGCAAGCAACGCTGCACCGTCTGATCTGGGGTTTTTGCCCGGACAGGGTCGCACCACCTGGGTCCGGTTGCGTACGCTGATCCTGCTGCGGTGGGTGGCCATTCTGGGGCAGATCATCGCGCTAACTGTTGCGCAACGATACTATGGGCTGATTTTGGAAATTGGCCTTTGTTATCTGGCGGTTGGCGTGTCTGTGATCGGCAATCTGATCGCGATTTTCGTCTTCCCTGAGAATAAGCGGCTTAGCGAAACTCAGAACTTTTTCATGGTTCTGTTTGACTTGTTGCAGCTGGCTTTTCTGCTGTTCCTGACAGGCGGTTTGCACAATCCGTTTGCCTTGTTGCTGATCGGGCCTGTGACAATTAGCGCCGCGATCCTCAGCTTTCGATCTTACGCGATCATGGCGACGACCGCGATTTTGATCTTTACCCTGCTGACGACGTTTTACCTGCCATTACGCACGGAACAGGGATTTATCCTGCGCATCCCGGACATTTTCATCTTTGGCTATTGGGTCGCGATGGTTATCGCGGTGGTGTTCTTTGGTGCTTATTCCCGTCGTGTCACGACCGAGATGATCGCCATGTCAGATGCCCTGTCCGCGACGCAAATGGCGTTGGCGCGGGAACAGAAACTGACCGACCTTGGGGGTGTTGTCGCGGCTGCGGCGCATGAATTGGGCACGCCATTGGCCACGATCAAACTGACCAGTGCTGAGTTGATGGAAGAACTGGATGAGTTTCCGGAACTGCGCGAAGACGCTGCCTTGATACGCGAACAGGCCGACCGATGCCGCGATATTCTGCGCGATATGGGACGGGCCGGGAAAGACGACCTGCATCTGCGGCAGGCACCCATCAGCGCCATTGTGCATGAGGCGGCTGAGCCACACGAAAACCGGGGGATCAGCCTGAGCTATGACTTCGGCGCAAAAGACGACAGCAACAATGTGCAGCCCTCGGTTCTGCGTAAACCAGAGGTCATTCACGGACTCCGCAACCTGATTCAAAATGCCGTCGATTTCGCAAATCAAGAAGTCTGGGTGGAGGGCGAATGGACGACAGATGAAATTTCCATCCGAATAGCTGATGATGGTCCCGGTTATCCGACACAGATCATGGGGCGGATTGGCGATCCTTTCATGCGACGCAATCGCCCTACAAATACGCCAACTGACGGCCAGCGCGCTGGCTATGAAGGCATGGGGCTTGGGCTGTTCATCGCCAAAACGCTGTTAGAGAGGTCAGGCGCTGAACTGACTTTTGCCAATGGGCGCAACAATTTCGACAGTCTCGATTCCAAAAACCCACGTTATGGTGCGATCGTCGAAGTGTCTTGGCCTCGCGCCATACTTGAGGCGCAGAGCGGCAAAAACGCCATTTCCATCGGGCAAAACCAACGATTTGAGATGTAAAACCTTAAGCGTTTGTTAAGATTTTGGGTGTAAAAGTTAACAGGGCTTAGGAAAGGTGGCGGGTATGCCGATAACAGACGCCACGACGGGTCTCGTCTTTGGGCTTGTCACTGCCGCGCTTGTACTTTGGTGGACGATGCGCGCTGTACCTGTGCGCAGCACCGGTCCAGATGGCAGTGACGAGACGCTTAGCTTCTTGTTTGAAAACGGCGTTTTGGTCGACACGTCGGACGACGCCGAAGCGCTGTTGGCCACGTCCGGGGAAAAGTATGACTGGTCCGGAGTAACGCAGCTGTTTCGGGACCGGTTTTCACTGCCCGACGAAGACCTGATGCCTCCAGATCAGGACGGCGTGTCGTATTACAGCGCAAAAGATGCATCCGACGCAGGTATCCTAGAAGTTCGTCGAGCCGGCAATCGTGTACGGGTGGACCTACTTGGCCGCGACGAATCTTCGGGGGCGAACAGCCACAAGCACTACCTGATGAAGCAAGAGCTTGAGACGCTTCGAAATGCCAACGACATCGCGCCTATTCCGATTTGGCAGGTTGACGAAGACGGGTCCGTAGCATGGTTCAACCCCGCCTATCAGTCGCTGTTTGAACGCGTGTTCCGTCAGGAACCTCAGCCCGGCTTGCCGTTGTTCCATCTGCCAGAACCCAAACTGGAGCCCGGCAAAACACGCCGCGTCCCGGTCACGCCGCCCAACACTCGGCAAAGCATCTGGTTTGATGTTCAACGCGTGGAAACAAGCATCGGTGATTTTTACTCTGCGGTGGATGCCAATGCGATTGTCCGCGCTGAGGCCGCCCAGCGCAATTTCGTGCAGACTTTGGCCAAGACATTCGCGCATTTGCCAACAGGTCTTGCGATATTTGATGACAACCGTCAGCTCGTCCTTTTCAACCCGGCGGTGATTGATTTGACAGGGTTGGGCGCGGACTTTCTCAGTTCCAAGCCGAATTTGCTGTCGTTCTTTGATGAACTGCGTAATCGCCGTTTGATGCCGGAACCCAAGAATTACAATTCGTGGCGACAGCAGATCGCCGATCTTGTCGCGGCGGCTGCGGATGGTCGATATTCTGAAACCTGGACGCTGGATTCCGGCCGCACTTATCGCGTGAATGGGCGGCCGCACCCGGATGGCGCAATCGCTTTTCTGATCGAAGACATCAGCGCTGAAGTCTCACTCACCCGCCGGTTCCGGGCAGAATTGGAACTTGGCCAATCCGTTTTGGACCAACTGGAATCCGCAGTCGCTGTGTATTCTTCCACGGGTGTTTTGACTGTCTCGAATGAGGCATACCGCAAGATGTGGAATATGGATCCGGACAGCAGCTTTGCCGAAGTGACGATCATCGATTGTCTGCGTCTTTGGCAGGAGGCCAGCAGAGCGTCTCCGGTGTGGGGTGAACTCCGCGACTTTGTTCTTGAGTTTGGCGACCGCACGGGGTGGAGCGAAACCGTTTCGCTGCGAAATGGGCGGAAGCTGGGGGTCGAGGCCGTTCCACTTGTGTCTGGCGCAACCATGATCCGCTTCATGGCAGCTGACCAAGAAAGCGGCTCGGATTTCGAGACGTTTTCCAAAACTCCCGTTCAGGAGACTTGAAGCCCCGACTGCGCAAGGTACTGTGCCGCTTATGTCGGCGCAGGTCTTCAGCATTGTTACCCATGATCCCGCCGGGACAGATGATTTGGCACGCGCCATCGCGGAGCGGCTGAAACCGGGCGACACGTTGCTTCTGGAAGGCGATATCGGTGCGGGTAAGACTCATTTCGCGCGCGCGCTCATCCAAAGTCTGCAGGATTCGCCCGAAGATGTGCCCTCGCCCAGCTTTACCCTGATCCAAAGTTACGACACCCGCAAAGGCGAGTTGCTGCACGCGGACCTGTATCGACTGAACAGTTCAGACGAAGTCATAGAACTGGGATTGGTGGACGCATTCGGGGAACTCATCTGCCTTGTTGAATGGCCAGATCGACTAGGAACCGATCGCCCAGACATGGCACTTACCCTGCATTTTCGGGCTGGCGAAACAGACGACGCCCGGGTGATAGAGGCCAAGTCCGACGCTCCAAGCTGGACCTCACGATTGAAAGGTCTTTTGAATGACTGATCGCGCGACGCGCCTGAACCAGTTCTTGCAGAAAGCAGGATGCGATGTTGCCAGTTTGCAGATGGTGGCCGGGGACGCGTCCAACAGGAAGTACAGCCGGGTCAAACAATCCGGCGTGACCCGCATCGTTATGGATGCACCACCTGCAAAGGGCGAGGATGTCCGTCCGTTCATTGAGATTGCAAACTGGCTCGAAGGTTTGGGCTTGAGCGCACCGCATATCTTTGAAGCGGACGAAGAGCAGGGTTTCCTATTGATCGAAGATCTGGGAGACGATCTGTTTGCGCGACTTCTGGAAGCCAAAAAGGCCGACGAAACCACATTGTATCAGGCCTGCGCTGACGTGCTTCTTTGTATTCACGATGCAAAGCCTCCTAATCTGGAACTCTATTCCGCAAGCACGATGGCAGACATGGCCCAGCTCGCCGTCGTTTGGTATCGGGGGCATGTTTATGGGCAAGACTCAGAAGACATTGAACACACGTTTCGAGAGAGTATGCATCAGCTTTTGCTGCCGTTGGACGACACGCCTCAGGTGTTGATACAGCGCGACTACCATGCAGAAAACTTACTTTGGCTTCCTGAGCGGACAGGGCCAGGTCGAGTTGGATTGTTGGATTTCCAAGACGCAATGTTGGGACATCCAGCCTACGATCTTGTCTCTGTGCTTCAGGATGCGCGCCGCGACGTGGATGAAGCGTTGCAAGAGCAGATCATCGCTTACTTTCTGAACCGCACGCCGCATACTGAAGGTTTTGTGAGGGCCTATCACTTGCTGGGGCTACAACGAAACCTGCGCATTTTGGGAGTATTCGCACGTCTTTGCGTTCGGGACGGCAAGGTATGGTACGTGGATTACATCCCGCGCGTATGGGGTCACATCATCCGAAATCTGCGTGCCTTGGGTGAAGAAACGCTCACCAACTTGGTAACCAGCACTCTCCCTGAACCTACGGAAGACACCTTGCAGATACTCCGGGCGAAATGCCCATGACCCCCAAGTCCGTCATGATCTTTGCGGCAGGTTTTGGCACCCGCATGATGCCGCTGACCGAGGACC
>CAZDXI010000134.1:7954-8348 GCA_964509095.1 uncultured Rhodobacterales bacterium | reverse complement strand
GTTGTTATGATTGGCCAAGCGGGATCTGCCGTTGCCACACATGTGCATGTCTATGTTCCAGACGTGCAAGCCGCATATGATGCTGCGCTGGCTGCGGGCGGCACGTCGGTGCACGAACCGCTTGATCAGAATGATGGGGACTTGCGCGCTGGCGTGCAGGACCCCTCCGGCACCACATGGTGGCCCGCCACGCAAATGCCGACCAACTGACTTTTTCCGAATACAAAGGACTTAAAACGATGTCTTCCAGCCCTGAATTTCACGACCGCATGCTGTCGCTTGGCCTCGCGCGCGTGGCCGAACAGGCCGCGATTGCCTCGGCCAAACTGATCGGACGCGGCGCCGAAAAAGCCGCCGCCCAGGCCGCCGTGAACGCCATGCGCGAACAGTTGAA
>CAZDXI010000134.1:0-7944 GCA_964509095.1 uncultured Rhodobacterales bacterium | reverse complement strand
CTGGAAGGCACCACGCTGACCGCAAAGGACATGCCCAACGCCCTGACCGTGATCGCCATGGGGCCACGCGGTTCCATGCTGCACGCTCCGGACGTGTATATGGACAAGCTGGCGATAGGCCCCGGTTACCCCGAAGGCATTGTATCCATGGATATGCCACCCGCGACACGCGTGTCTGCTCTGGCCACAGCCAAAGGCTGCATGCCCAGCGATATCACGGTTTGCGTGCTGGAACGCCCTCGCCATGATGATGTGGTTGCTGAAATCCGCTCCACCGGGGCGTCGATCCGGCTGATCACGGACGGCGATGTGGCGGGCGTTATGCATTGCGCCGACCCGATGACAGGGATCGATATGTATATGGGCTCTGGCGGCGCACCAGAGGGCGTGCTGGCTGCAGCGGCGCTGAAATGCATGGGCGGTCAGATGTGGGGCAAGCTGTTGTTCCGCAATGACGACGAAAAAGGCCGCGCAACCAAAGCCGGGATCACAGACCTCGACCGCATCTATTCCCGGGATGAGATGTGTACGTCCGACGTGATCTTTGCGGCCACAGGCGTCACCGGAGGCACGCTTCTGCCCGGCATCAAACGCGAACCCGGTTGGGTGACATGCGAGACGTTGCTGATGCGTTCCAAAACAGGCTCTGTGCGTCGCATGAACTACCGCGCGCCGCTGGAGGCTTAATCCGCCGCCGGGCTACTGCCCAAAGCGCAAACATCGAATGTTGGGCCAGATGGCTCTGGCCCGACTCACCAAGCGCCGATATAGTGGCGCAATGAACAGCCACCCCAACATATTGGATACTCCGCGTGGATTTCTGAATGTGGAATCCTCCCTGACCGGACGACGCTGGGTCGGTCCGTCTGTAGAGCTGGATCGCTCTGGTGAGGCTTTGGCCCAAGACACCGCCCTGCCCCGCCCGGTGGCGCAAGTACTTGCGCGACGTGGTGTCGCCGCGCCAGAGGCGCATGGATTTTTGAATCCCACCCTGCGTGATTTGCTTCCCGACCCGCGATCTCTGCGCGATATGGAGCAAGCGGTCGCCCGACTTCTCAACGCGGTCTCCGCCAAGGAACGCATCGCGGTGTTTGCAGATTACGATGTGGATGGCGGGTCGAGTGCGGCGCAATTGATCGTCTGGCTGCGCCATTTCGGGATTGGTGCGACGCTTTATGTGCCGGACCGGATCGATGAAGGCTATGGGCCAAACGAAGACGCCATGTCGAAGCTCGCCGCCACGCATGATCTGATCATCTGCGTGGATTGCGGTACGTTGTCCCACGAACCATTGGCTGCTGCAAAAGGCACGGACGTGATCGTATTGGATCACCACTTGGGCGGAGAGACCTTGCCGCCTGCGCATTCCGTTGTGAACCCGAACCGACAGGATGAGGATGGCTCTTTGGGCCACCTCTGTGCTGCCGGGGTTGTCTTCCTCGCCCTTGTCGAAGCCCGGCGTCAACTGCGAGACGTAGGCAAACAAGGACCCGACCTGATGGCGCTGCTCGACCTTGTGGCGCTGGCCACGGTCGCGGACGTGGCCCCCCTAATCGGGGTCAACCGAGCTTTCGTGCGTCAGGGTCTGGCCGTCATGGCGCAAAGGCATCGCGCCGGGCTTGTCGCCTTGTGTGATACCGCGCGTATGGATACGGCGCCCAGTTCTTATCACCTCGGCTTTGTGCTAGGTCCGCGCGTAAACGCGGGCGGGCGTGTCGGGCAAGCGGATCTTGGTGCGCGTTTGTTAGCCACGGATGATCCCAGCGAAGCGCAGGCGCTCGCCGCCCGGCTGGAAGAGTTAAACAAGGAGCGTCGCGACATCGAGGCGGCAGTGCGCGCTGCTGCTTTGACGCAGGCTGAGGAACGCGGGTTGGATGCTCCGCTGGTCTGGGCCGCAGGCGAAGGCTGGCATCCCGGTGTTGTCGGCATTGTAGCGTCGCGGTTGAAGGAGACCTCTGGACGCCCGGCCATTGTAATCGGTTTGGAAGACGGCATAGGCAAAGGGTCTGGGCGATCTGTGTCGGGGATCGACCTCGGCTCCGCCATTCAACGTCTTGCCGGTGAAGGCCATCTGCTGAAAGGCGGCGGGCACAAAATGGCAGCGGGTTTGACGGTCGCTGAGGACAAGCTGGAAGATGCCATGACACGGCTTGGCGATTTGCTCGCGCGACAAGGCGCAGGTGATCTTGGCCCGGCTGATCTGCGCCTCGACGGGATGCTGATGCCCGGGGCCGCGAATGTCGATCTGGTGGAAATGCTGGAACAAGCTGGCCCCTTCGGCGCCGGAGCATCTGGACCACGTTTTGCGTTTGCGGATTGCCAAATCCTGCATGCACGCCGTGTCGGTGACAGCCACTTGAAGGTCAGCTTTGGTGATGGGCTGGGGGCCCGTCTCGACGCGATCTGTTTTGGCGCTTACGATGGCCCGCTTGGTGCGGCTCTTGAAAACCACGGCGGCGCGCGGTTCCATCTGGCAGGACGGCTCGATATCAACAACTGGCAAGGCCGTCAGAGCGTTCAACTTCGCCTTGAAGACGCGGCCCCGGCGTGAATCTTAACGATCGCTGCTTTTTCCGCTTGCCTTGCGCAGCACTTGCCCCTACATCACCGCTCACGATAAGGCTGGCCCGTTCGTCTATCGGTTAGGACGCCAGGTTTTCAACCTGGAAAGAGGGGTTCGATTCCCCTACGGGCTACCACTGCTCTCTGAACATATGCACGCAACGCGAGAAGACATTCTCGCTGAAATTGAAGTTGCGTTAATCCAGCGTTAAATCTGCGTGAAATCTTACATTTCGATAATTGCGCGATTGATCTGGGTCGCATATTTCGTAAGTTATCCAGCAAGTTAGCGAATAGTTGATTTTTACCTAAGCCCAGCGGCAAGTGCCCTGTCCGATTGTGTTCGAGAGACCTTTTGCAGCGTCTTTCTGATGCGGATGACGCGGTCCTGCCTAGATTATTTATGCTATTGGAGCACCCTGAGATGACAATTACTTCGACCCCGCAATTCTTCGACGTCAATGAGCTCGGCATGTATGTGACCCCGATGGACGGGGACTCGCCCCAACCCGCAACAAAGCTCAGTTTGAGCGATTTGGGCGTGAGTGTCGGAGACATTCTATTTTTGCAGCCAACGGGTGACTACGCCAATCGTTCTGATGTCATCGAAGACACCAGAACCGGGCTCACCGGTGTGTTCGAAGGTGCATCCGGCTTTGTCGCGACAAGTGGTGGAACGGTAGGGGATCAATTCTTTGAACCATTTGACGGTAATGCACCCGGCAATATTGACGAGGATTTCGTCGTTTATTCGGAGGGTGGTATTGTACAGGTCCCAGCCGGCGCGACACATCTTCTGTTGGCGAGCCCTGATATTTTCGTCTCTGACAATTCGGACCCGGATAACGATTTTGGAGCCCTGATTTCCTTTGCCCCTGCTGGCACCGTGATCTTCACCGAAGGACCAGATGTGTTTGGCGGCACGGCGGGCAATGACATCGTGAATGCGCTTGGCGGCGATGATGATATTTCGGGCGGAGCGGGCGATGACGAATTGGACGGGGGAGCAGGCAACGACCAGATCAATCCCGGTGACAACACCAACTACGATTCAGTGATAGGTTCGACCGGGAATGACACGATCACATTCGACAACGGCATTTCCGGTTACCACGAGGTCAGTTATGGCCGCTTGGATGCCGGAGTGACCGCAAGCATCAACGGATTGACCAATGCGGCTTCTGTTGACAAAGGCGCAAACGGCACAGACACCATCATTGGTATTGAAAACCCTCTGTTCGCAGGTTTGACGACGGGTGGTCTCGGGTTCTACGGCTCGAACTTCGATGACGTGATCAACATCACAGTCGCGAATGAGGGGCAGTGGATGCAGTTCGGCGGTCTCAGTGGAAATGATACCATTAACATCCTGAACGATAATTTTGCGCGTCTGGACTATCGTCGGTCCCCCGACGGGATCAACGCGGACCTTTCCACGGGCCAAATCGCGGACGGCTATGGCAGCGTCGACACAATCACCGGAAACCTGTGGGAAATCCGAGGCTCTGACCACGATGACGTGATGCGCGGCAGCAGCCGGAATGAATCCTTCATCGGACGCCGCGGCGATGACAGCTTTGATGGCGCTGGTGGTGTGGACCGCGTGCGGTATGACCGTTCTGGTATGGAAGAGGTGACCGTCGACCTAGAGGCTGGAACCGCCACGCTCCGTTATGTCGGAGGGGATACGTTCAACGACACATTGGCCCGCATCGAGAATATTCGCGGCACGCGCGACGGCGACGATATGATCATGGGCGACGGAGCGGCCAACCGATTGGAAGGTCGCGGCGGCGCAGATACGATCCACGGCCGCGCCGGGAAAGACGATCTGCGCGGCGAGGCCGGGGATGACACGATGTCCGGCGGTCTGGGCAATGACGCAATCGACGGGGGCGATGGCATCGACACCTTGACCTTTGCGGAAGCGAGTGGCGGTGTACAAGCTTACCTAAATGTTGGCATCACCCGGGGCGCAGAAGGGCGTGACCGCCTTGAAAACATTGAAAACTTGCTGGGGTCCGTTCATGACGACCGTCTGATCGGGGACGCGGGTGACAATGACATCGTCGGCGGCGAGGGCAACGACATCATCAAGGGCAAAGGCGGCAACGACGCGTTCTTTGGCGAGGGCGGAAATGACAAAATCCGTGGTGAAGATGGCGAAGACCTGGTCTTAGGCGGGGCCGGTGACGACATCCTGTTCGGTCTGTCAGGCGAGGATGAATTGGATGGGGCAAACGGCACGGACTATATCTATGGTGGCCGTGATGCCGACGTGATCACTGGCGGCAACGACGACGACTTCCTGCGCGGCAACTTGGGTAACGACACCATCAATGGTGGGGCCGGAGACGACGATCTGCGCGGTGGTGGCAGTAACGACACGCTGTATGGCGATGCTGGCAATGATTTCATCGTCGGCGAAGGCGGCTTTGACCGGATCGACGGGGGCGCAGGCAATGACATACTACTGGGTGGCTTTGGCGGCGGCACGAATGACGCGCGACGCGATACCTTTGTGTTTTCTTCTGGCGGCGGGTTTGATCAGATCCGGGACTTTGAAAACGGGATCGATCTGATCGACCTGAGTGATTTTGGCTTCACGGATTTCTCAACGGACGTGCTTTCGCTAGCCAGTGATCGTCCAACCGGCCTACGCATCGACTTCGGTGGCGGGGACTTGCTGTTCCTGACCGGGTTCACAAAGACGGACTTCACCGCGGATGATGTTTTGCTGGGCTGATAACGGAGTGCGAATAGCCAATCAGGCGTTCAACGCCAATGGCGACGCCGTAAAGCCGACTATTTCTTGTTCGACGGCCCGTGCAAAGGCAAGTGCGGTTTGATCGCGACCGTGTCCCGTGATGGCCTGATACCCGACCGGCAGACCGTCGATCTGATCCATCGGGCCAACCACACTGGGCAGGCCCACAACACCGGAGTAACCGGACCAGAATAACTGCATCACTTCCAACTGGTTTTGACCGTTCACTGGGATGCGCCGCTTCCAGCGTGGGCCAACTTCGTCCTTCAAAAACGCAGCCGACGCACAAACCGGCGCAAGGATCACGTCCACATCTTCGAAGAACGCATCGAAGGCCAGCCGTGCAATGCGCCTGTCATTGTCCAGTGCCAGCCATTCACGATGGCTGAGGTCCATTCCAGAGTACCTGGTGCCACCAATCCGTATGATATCTGCGGGCTGGTCCTTGAACTGGGAGAGAACTTCGGCGACGTCTTCATCGCTCATCCCGAACGACAAAGCTGCGCCGAGAAGCTTCAAATACAGCGTGAAATGCGCTTCTGAGTCCACATCGGGCAATTGATCACGGATCACGGTCGCACCAGCCGCTTCGAGTTTGTCTGCGAAACTGGACAAGGCTGACAAATAGTCTGCGTCAACCGGCGACGCGTCATCGCCAAGCATCAGGGCTACGCGGAATTCGGAAACTTTAGTGCGTGAATCGTCGGGCTGATGAAGACCCCAGTGAGACGCCTCAAACCGCCCCGGTCCTTTGATCGTGTTGTAGGCCAGCGTCAGATCCACTGCAGACCGCGCCAACGGCCCGCCTACTCCAATGTCGATATCGCCATACCAGCCTGTCGGCAGATGGCCTTGCATGGACACCACGTTCCATGTGGGTTTCAGCCCAAACAATCCGCAGTAATGCGCCGGATTGCGAATAGAGGAGCCGATGTCGCTGCCGACCTCCAGCGCGGACATCCCACACGCAAGTGCGGCCGCTGAACCACCAGATGACCCGCCCGGCGTACGTGTTTGATCCCATGGGTTAGACGTGGTGCCATAGATTTCGTTGAAAGTTTGCCATTCGACCAGCTTCAACGGCACGTTTGTCTTGCCGTATACGACACCACCGGCCGCGCGATAACGCGCAACAGCATCCGAATCCGTGTCCACGATGTTCTTGGCCCAATCCGGTATGCCCCAAGTCGTGGGAGACCCGGCAAGATCAAAGCTTTCTTTCACAGTGATTGGAACACCGTGCAGGGGGCCGCGTACCTCGCCGCGCGCCAAGTCTGCATCGCAGGCGCGTGCCGCATCCAAGGCAGCGTCGCGGTCTTGCCAGATGACTGCATTGATGTCGGGGTTAAGCCGATCCACACGCGCGAAGGTGGCGTTCAGAACTTCCTCTGCGGAAACGTCCTTGCTTGCAATCGCTGCGGCGATGTCCACTGCACGGCCCATCAACAGGTCATCCATCACGTTCCCCCTTTTATAATCTGCCCTTGTCGTATGGGGCGGTTATCCCGTTCTTTGGAATTGTATACGGTATACAGGCGCGTCCAAAACAAAAAACAATATCGCGCCGGTCAAAGGGGGAAACCACAAGACCAACTCGTTTGTGGAACTAGGCGTGGCGACTTCGTGAAAACTGCGCTCGCAACTGCGGCGGCGACGATGTCCATGCGCTCCATGGCGGTGGCTGCTAGCGGTGGTACATTCACCTTCGGTCGGACGCGGGAAACCAACCATCTGGACCCGCACACGTCGCAGCTATCGTCGTCCTGGCATATCAAGCACATGGTTTATGACAGCCTTGTAACGCTGGATGAAAACTTCGATGTCCAACCTCAGCTGGCTGAAAGCTGGGAGATGGACGACAACGATATCGTCTTTACCATCCGCTCTGGTGTAAAATTCGCCAATGGTCGCGAAATGACAATGGTCGACGTCACCAAAAGCCTTGAGCGCGCCCTGACGTCGCGCGGCAACCCTTGGGGTCTGATGCTGCGCAACAAGACGGCGATCTCCTCTGAAGGTAACAAAGTCTCATCGGCTTTTCGGGACCGAATAACGTTGCGAAGAACACACTGACTGCGACGCTTGTGTGCATCATCCCGATGAAAGAAGTCGAAGACGGATTATGGAACCCCAACACGGCCTAGTTCATGGGTGCGGGGCCTTACATGGTCAGTGAACATGTCGCCAATGACCGTTGGATATGAGATGTATAGCGATCAGTGCATCAAAATCCCACTCTGTGTGAACACAGAGACGATAGCCTAGCGCATTGACCGCGTAGACATGAACGTGTCTTCCAAGCAGGCTCAGAACGACATCCTGAACGGAGTCGAAACCTGTCAGACGAAAGCCTGATCGCACGCCCCTGCCCGCCCGGCCGGATTGCGGTTCGGGCGGCACATAAGCACGCTATTGATGTCGATTCCGAACTTCGTGCTGGGCGCGGTGTTTGTGTGTGTGTTTTCTGTATATGCGCTTGGAATAAGAGCCGGAGGTTGGGTTCCGATTTCCAATAGCCTGACCGAAAACTTGCGCCATGCAATCCTGCCCGCCTTTACACTATCGATCACTGGATTGGGCCTGTTGCTGGCCACCAAGCGCAGCGCGACGATGGG